>NZ_JBEPDB010000056.1:0-30319 GCF_040300025.1 Dactylosporangium sp. NPDC000555
CCCGACGTCCCTGCGTCGCTGCTCAATCCCGACCAAGCGCAATACCCGCTCGACTCAGCTGGGACGCCAGCCAGCTGACACGCTGCCGGCCCGGGCCAGCACGCGGTCGGCGATCTCGTCGAACTCGGCCCGGACCAGCGCCGGCCCGGGCTCGTTCACCTTGGTGACGGTGCCGTCCGGCTCGGCCAGGGTGATGTTGGAGCGGGTCCGGCCGGAGATCGGCACCGCGAGGACCTCGACGCCCTCGGCCTCGAGCAGGCGCACCAGCTGGCCGCCCTCGTCGCCGCCGCAGGGCAGCACCGCAACGGACGGCACGCCGTTGGCCAGCAGCGCCCGGGACACGTTGACGCCCTTGCCGCCCGGGTCGAGGTGGGCCTGCCTGGCCCGGATGACCTCGCCGCGTTCCAGCCGGCCGATGTCCATCGCCCGGTCCAGGCTGGGGTTCAGCGTGACGGTGACGATCATGCCCGGACCACCCGTACGCCGGCGCTCTCGATGTCGCCGACCAGGTCGGTGTCGGCGCGGGAGTCCGTGATGAACAGGTCCAGGTCCGCCAGCTCGCCGAAGCGGGCCAGGTAGTCGTTGCCGAGCTTGGTGTGGTCGGCCAGCAGCACCGTGCGCCGGGCCGCGCGGATCATCGCCCGCTTGACCGCGGCCTCGGCCGGGTCGGGCGTGGTCAGCCCGCGCTCGACCGAGATGCCGTTGGCACCGAGGAACGCCACGTCGACGTAGAGGTCCGCGAGGGGTCGCAGCGACCAGTCGTCGACGGTGGCGAGGGTCTTGCCGCGCACCCGGCCGCCCAGCAGCAGCACGTTGAGGTTGGTGCGGGTGCCGAGCACCGTGGCGATCACCGGGGAGTTGACCACGACGGTCAGCTCCCGGTCGGCGGGCAGCAGGTGCGCCAGCCTGATCGTGGTGGTGCCGGCGTCGAGGATGATGGCGCCGTCCTCGGGCACCTCGGCGAGCGCAAGCTTGGCGATGCGCTCCTTTTCCTCCACGAGCACGGCGTCGCGCGCGGCGAGCGCGGGCTCGAACCCGATGCGCTCCACCGGGATGGCCCCGCCGTGCACCCGTCGCAGGACCCCGGCCCGCTCCAGCGTGGTGAGGTCGCGGCGGATCGTCTCCGACGTGACGTTGAGCTCGTCGGCCAGCCCGGCCACCTCGACCCGCCCCTGGTCCCGGGCGATCCTCAGGATGGCCTGCTGCCGCTCCTCGGCGTACATGATGTGGTTTCACCGCCGTTTCATTTTGCTTCTGCTTTGTTTACGCCCGATTGTGTGGGGAGTCAAGAGTTCAACCACAGAAACCCACACCGGCCAGCCCACCAGCCACACCCCGACCACGAGCCCGATCAGCCCGGTCATGCCCTGCAGCGCCTCGGTGCGCCGCGGGTCGTCGATCCACAGCCGCCCGCCCTGCAGCAGCGCGACGGCGATCGCGGCGGCGAGGACCGCCTTGCCCCATTCGCGCCACTCGTGCCTGACCCGTTCGGGCCCGCGCTTGGGCACGACCCGCGGCGGCGGCCCGCCGGCGAACCGCTGCGCGAACCGCACGTCGGCCCACCGCACCAGCGAGGGGCCGAAGGCGACGGAGAAGCCCAGGTACACCGCGGCGAGGGCGTGCGCGCGGCCCGCCACTCCCCCGTTGCTCAGGTCGGCGCCGGCGACGACGAGCAGGACGAGGTCCACCACGGGTGTCACGGCGAGCAGCACGGCGCCGGCCCTGGGCCTGCGCAGCGGGTATCGGGCGAGCAGCCCGGCGGCGAGCAGCACCCAGAACGCGATCTCGCATCCGACGATCCAACCGATCAACATGCATCCGAGCATCGCCGAGCCGCGGGCCCGCCGCCTCGGCACTGCCGACGGTTCGCGTACATCGTTGGTAGCACCGCCCCGGTTTCGTGGATTGCATGCGTGTTTTTGTAGGTTGCGGGCGTGTCTTTGTAGGTTGCGTTCGTGGTGAACGATCACGCACGCTTCGGCTCGCTGTTCCACGCGTACGGCCGCGCCCACGACACCCCGGGCCACCTGGCCGCGCTCGCCGGCGACGACCCGCAGGCGCGGGACGCCGCGCTTGGGCACCTGTGGTCCGCGGTGATACACCAGGGCACGCCGTGGACGGTGACACCGCCGGTCGCGGCGGCGGTCGCCGCGCTGCTCGCCGATCCCCGCCCGGCCACACCGCTCGACGCCGGGCTGCGGGCGAACCTGCTGTCCTTCCTCGCCGCGGTGGCCGAGTCCGCCCAGCCCGGCTTCGACGCCGCCGAACTCGCGGCCATGGCCCACCCGCCCGGGCGGGACGTCGACGCCGCGCTCGCGGCCGGCGAGGCGGACGACGAGGAGATCTGGGCGGACGAGGAGCTCGCGAACGCCCTGTACGCCCGCGCGCTCCTCGGCTGCCGGGACGTCCTCCCCGCGCTGCTCGCCGCCGCCGTACCGCTGCTGGGCGACCCCGACGCCACGGTCCGGGCGACCGCCGCGCACACCGTCGCCGCCTGCGCGACGGCCCTCGGCCCGGACGCGGACCCGGGGCCGATCGGTGCCCGCCTGCACACCGTCGCCGGCGCCGCCGGACCGGACGAGCGCGCCGCGTTGGTGCTGGCCATCGGCGAGCTCGGGCTCGCACCGCGGGCCTACCTCGACGACCCGCACCCGGGCGTGCGGGCGTGCGCGGCCCTGGCGCCCGCGCTGGCGGACGACCCGGCCGCGACGGCGGAGCTGCTCACCGCGCTGCACGACCCGAAGGCCACCGAACGCTGGTTCGCCCAACGCCCGCCGCAGCTGCGCGGCCACATCCGCTTCGCCCTGGTCGCCGCGGCCGTCGACCGGGTGGACCGCCCCGAACGGCTGCTACCGGCCGCGCTCGCCATCGCGCCGCACGCCGGCCCGCACACGGCCCGCTCGGACTGGGGACCGCTGCTGCGCGCCATCTTCGCCCCGGGTTCGGCCCCGGGCACCGGCGGTGCGCTGTCCCCCGCCCAGCGCCGCTACCTGCACGCCCTCGTCGCCAACGACAACCTGTGGGATCCGCGCAACGGCAGCGTCGGGCTCGTCTTCCGCGACGCTGGGCTGCCGCACGACCGAGAGGCATGCCGCGCCCTGGCCACCGCCGCCACGCCGCCCGATCCGGGTTCTCGCTGAGCCTCCGGACGTCGCTGGGCGCTGCCGGGTGTGGCCCAGGGTTACGGATCTCGGTGCCGCGCCGCTGCTTCATGCGACAAGGCCCTGCCCGCGGAGGTCACCACCCGATGTCCGAAACCGGTAACCAGCCCCTCTACGCCCGGCTCGCCGACACCCTCCGTGACCTGATCACGTCCGGACAGTACGCGCCCGGCAGCCTCCTGCCGCCCGAACCGGCCCTCGGCAACCGCCACCACGTAGGCCACACGACCGTCCGTCGCGCCTTACGGCAACTGGCCCGCGAAGGGTTCATCGAGACCCGCCGCGGCGCCCCGGCCAGGGTCCGGCCACAACAGGGCCGCACGCCGGTCACCCTCGCCGCCGGGGAGCGGCTCACGGCCCGGATGCCGACCCGGCTGGAGGCCAGGCGCCTGCGCATCCCGCCGGGCGTCGCGCTCCTGGAGATCAACCACGCCGGCGGCGGCCTGACCGTCCTGCGCGCCGACCAGCACACCATCGCCGGCTGACGCCGGACGGCCGCCCGGCCCCTTGGCCCGGGCGGCGATCCGGCGCCGACGTGTACCAGCACCGCCGTTCGGCCCTGCTCAACCTCGATGCGGGTGCCGGGCAGTGCCCACAGCAGCTGCCCGGTGCCGCGCAGCGCGCCGACCGGGCTCACCCGGAAGACGAGGCATGCGACCAGTCCGACCGGCACGGCGAGCAGCGGCAGCCGGCGGATGATGTGCGGGGTCACCGGTTTGCCGGTCCCGACCGGCGGGCAGGTGCCGGACGTGCTGGAGGGTGGGGGTCGCCTGGTGGCCGTCGAGGGAACCTGGACGTTGTCGATCGATACGCCGATCGGCGAGCAGAAGACCGTGCTCGCGCTGCACCGCGACGGCGACCGGCTGACCGGGTCGCTCGACTACCGAACGGACAGCCTGGAGATCATCGACGGGACGATCTCCGGCGACGATGCCGGGTGGAAAGTCGTGAAGACGCTGAACGTGCTGCTGAGGACGAAGGTGACGGTCGCGTTCACGGTCACCGTTGAGGGCGACAGCATGCGCGGCAAGGCGGACGCCGGGAAGTTCGGCACGTTCGACGTGACGGGCCGACGTGGGTGACCTGTAGGTCCGAATGCAGTCGCTGCGCGTGGGACCGTGTGACTAGAGTCGATCGCGCACGACGCACAGACGCCGATTGTCAGGAAAGGTCCGATGACGAGCAGGCTGCTGCAAGTGACGATTGACTGCCGGGACCCGCATCGGCTGGCCGGGTTCTGGGCGGCCGTCCTGGACTACCGGGTCATCGAGGACAAGGACGACCTGGTCGAGATCGCCTCGTGGGAGCCGACCGTGGAAGCGGTACGCCGGGAGCCGATGCCCTCGACCGTCATGTTCATCAGGGTCCCGGAGGACAAGGTCACGAAGAACCGGCTGCACCTTGACGTCATGCCGATCGACGTGAGCCAGGCCGACGAGGTCGAGCGGCTGATCGGTCTCGGCGCCAGGCGGGTCGACATCGGTCAGGGCGAGCAGGGCTGGGTGGTGCTGGCCGACCCGGAAGGCAACGAGTTCTGCGTTCTGCGCAGCATCGCGCCGTAGCACATGGCTTGATGACACGAGATCATTTCCGGGCGCGAACCGCGAACGTGGTCGGCGTCGGCGTGCCGCCTTCGGCGAACCGTTCGAGCGTCAGGCCGGCCGCCAGAAACCCGTGCAGCAAGTCGGGCAGCGGCCAGTGGGTAGCGCCCACCTTGGCCCGGACGCCTTTGTCGGTCCAGGATTCGGTGGTCCAGTCGCTGTGGAGGTAGCCCGGGCGGATCACGACCGCGTCCGGTTCGGTCCGGTCGGCGAAACCTCCGCAGAAACACGGATGCACGCCGATGTGGACGAAAATCCCACCTTCGTGGAGAACCCGGGCAACCTCCCGTAGCACGGCGGGGTAGTCCGGCATGTCCGTGTGCGCCATCACGGCGATCACGGCGCCCAGCGTGCCGTCGCCGACAGGCAGGCGACCGGCGTCCGCGCGGGCCACCGGCAGCCGGCCGCGGGCGTGCCGCTGGACACGTCGACGCCCAGCGGAGACCACCCCCGCCGGCGGACCTGGGCGGCGTACACCCCGGTGCCGCAGCCGATCTCCAGACAGGCACCACGGCCGCGGCCCAGCAGTGCGGCAAGCGCCTGCCTGATGCCGAGCGGATCACCGTCGGCCTGCTGGGCCAGAAACTCGTGTTCGTACCAGTCCGCGATCTCGTCGTACACCGCGCGCCGTCCCATCGGGCCTCCCCACGTGTCACCTCGACCCATTCAGACATCGCCCGGCCGCGGCGGCCATCGATTTCGCTCACCGCGCAAGCCCGGCGCCACCGGCAAGGCGAAGGCTGTTGTATACATCATGTATCCTAGCGGCCGTGAAAAGAACGAGACGCCGCCGGTACCGGCGCATCGCAGTCGTGGCCGCCACGCTCGTCGCCTTCCTCGGCGTGGTCCTGACCGCTCAGCTCACGTCCGGGAGGGGCCCTGTCGCCACACCGTCGCCCGGTGCGAGCGGCGCCGCGAGCGATACCCGCGAGTTCACGCTCGTACGGCGCGATCAGAGCGACCCGATGGCGCTCGGCGACGTGGACGCACCGGTGGTCCTGGTCGAGTGGACCGACATGCGATGCCCGTACTGCGCGGTGTTCAGCCGCGACACGCTGCCCGTACTGCTGCGGGAGTACGTGGACACGGGCAAGGTTCGCATCGAGGTTCATGACGTCGCGTACTTCGGGGAACAGTCCGAGAACGCCGCCGTCGCCGCGCGGGCCGCGGGCAACCAGGGCAAGTTCTTCGCGTACCTCAGCGCGGTGTACGAGGAGGCACCCGACGGGAAACACGCCGATCTGCCGCGCGAGCGATTGATCGACTTCGCGCGGCAGGCCGGTGTTCCCGACATCTCGCGGTTCACCGCGGACCTGGACGACACCGGCCTGCGCGCCGCGGCGCAAGCCAGCAACACCAAGGCCGCGCAGTTGGGCGTCACCAGCGTTCCCTTCTTCGTCGCCGGGGACCGCGCGCTGGCCGGCGCACAGCCGATCTCGGTCTTCCGCGAGTTCCTGGACGCCGCGATCGCGAAGGCGGGGTAGGCGTGGAGCTGGGACTGCTCAGCGCGTTGCTCGGGGGCATGCTGACCCTGCTCAGCCCCTGCTCGGTGATGCTGCTTCCGGCCTTCTTCTCCTACGCCTTCGCGAGCCCGGCCCTGCTGATCAGCCGCACCGGCGTCTTCTACCTGGGGCTGATCACCACCCTGGTGCCCCTTGGCGTGCTCGCCGGGACGGCGGGAGCGTTCGTCAACCAGCACCGCGGCACGGTCGTCACCGTCGCGGCGACCGTGGTGATCGCGCTCGGGCTGATCATGCTGGCCAACATCCCGATTCCGGGCCTCTCCAGCAGCGGGATGGAGGGAACCTCGTCAGCATCCGTCTACGCCCTCGGCACGATCTACGGCCTCGCCGGTGTCTGCGCCGGCCCATTGCTCGGCGCGGTGCTGACCGTTGCCGCCGTCGGCGGCAACGCCCTCTACGGCGGCATCGTGTTACTCGTCTTCGCCGCCGGTATGACCCTTCCCCTGCTGGTCCTGGCCCTGCTCTGGGGACGCCTGCCATTCGTACGACGGCTCGTGCGCCCCCGCGAGATCCGCCTGTGCCGATGGCGCCACACCTGGACCGGCATCATCGGCGGCGCGCTCACCGTGGCGATCGGCATCCTGCTGCTGGCCACCGACGGCACCACGTCACTGGGAGGAATTCTCGGCGCTTCCGAGCAGGCCTCACTCGAGAACCGGGTGCGGCAGGCCACCGATGGTGTACCCGACCTTCTCGTCGCCGCGATCGTGACCAGCGGCGCCGTCGCCGCATGGCTGCTCTCCCGCGTCCGGCGGAAGCGTCACGCGGCCACTGCGCCCCACCGGTGACAGTACGGGGCCGTCCTCCGGCACCGGCGTACCAGATGGATACTTGTCGTAGGTGCGTCGCGTGACGGGCCGTCGTGTCACCGTGGATGGGAGAGTCGTTGGCAAGCAGTGCAAGTGCGGCCGAGCGGGCGTACCAGGCGATCCACGACGGCATCCTCAACGGCGTCCACCCGAGCGGGACCATGCTGGGCGAGGAGGCCCTCGCGACAGCGATCGGTGTGAGCCGCACGCCCGTACGGACCGCGCTCGCCCGGCTGCAGGACGAGGGCTGGATCGTCATCTACCCGAAGCGCGGCGCTCTCGTGCGAGGCCTCAGCGAGCGGGCGGTGGCCGACCTCGCCGACGCCCGCCTGATCCTGGAGTCCACCGCGGCGAGCCGGGCGAGTGCCGACGCGCGGGACGGACTCGCCGAGCGGCTACGGCACTCGATCGCGGCCCAGCGCGAGGCGTGCGAAGCCAATGACCTCCGGCGTTTCATCGAGCTGACGATCGGCTTCCACCGCACCTTCGTGGAAGCGGCGGGCAACGACGTGCTGCTCGAACTGTACGATCGGCTGGCCGACCGACAGCGGTTCCTGCTGTTCAGCTTCGGCGACCGGCTTGTCGCACGATGCGCCGACATCATCACCGAGCACGAGACGCTCGTCGAGCGCCTCCGCACGGGTGATGATGCCGGGTTCGCCGACGTCCTGCGAAACCATCTGGTCGACAACTACGCCACGCAGATCGGCGCCGCCCCCCGCAGCTTCCGTTCGGCGGCGCCGGCGGACGAACGCCGGTAGCCGGTCCAACCTCCGAGTCTGCTTGGCGCACGAAGGGCCGAGGTTAGACCCCCGTAAAGATGCGGTTCATGCCAACGTCCTCGCCCCAGATGCGGCGGTGTGCCTCGAGCAGGTAGGGGCGCAGCTTCTCGGTCCGGGCTTTGACTGTCTCGAAGTCCGCCATGAAACCGGGCAGCACCGCGTCCACCCGGGCACGCAGTTCGGCCGCGTCCATCGTCTGCAGGGCGCCGTTCTTGATGACGACCCGCCCGTCGACGACGACCGAGGAGACCGCACGCCCGGATTCGACGTAGACGAGCTGCCGCACGACATTGTTAAACGGGATGTAGCTGGGGTCGGTGAGGTCCATCAGCACGACATCACCTCGATATCCGACGTCGATGCTGCCGAGGTCGTCGTCGCGCAGGAGGGCGTGCGCACCGCCCTCGGTCGCGGCGCGGAAGGCGAACGTCGACTGGTCCGGCCCGGGCTCGGCGTCACTCACCGCGGCCATCAGCGCGAAGAGCTTCATCGCTTGGAAGATGTTCTGTGCGTCGCTGCACGAGGAGTTGTCACAGCCGAGCCCGAAACTGAGGCCGGCGCGCTCGATCTCCCGGATCGGCGGGATGCCGCTCTTCAGCTTGAGGTTGCTCAGCAGGTTCATCACGACGTTGGTTCCGGTCTCCGCGAGCAGCTCGATCTCCTCGTTCAGCAACCACACGCTGTGGGCGAGGTTGAGCCGAGGACCGAGCATCCCCTCGGCGTGGAGTCGCTTGATCAGTGAGCCACCGTACTGCGGGTACTCCCGGCGGGCCTGGAGCGCCATCCCCTTCGACTCGTAGATGTGAGTGAAAATCGGCAGGTCGTACTTCTCGGCGAGCGCGATCGTCCGCTGGATCAGCTCCGGCGTGCAGCGTTCAGGAGCCGATGGGCCGAGCGCCCAGTTGACGCGATCGCGCGCGGGCGCGTTGAGGTAGCGCTCTTCGAGGTAGGCGAGCTGATCCGTCTTCTTGTCGGGCTCGGCCGCCGTCGACAGACCTCCGTGCAGTTCCTTCGGGAACACCTCCTCCCAGAAGGGAATGGTCGAGATCCCTTTGATGTCCGCATACTGCAGGCCGATACACGCCCGGATGCCGATCTCCTCGTACGCCTCCACGACCGCGTCGAGGTGGTCGGGGTCGAACGGGAACAGGGTGACCATGTCCTGGACGGTCGTCATCCCCGAGCGGAGACACTCGTAGGCGCCGATCAGGGTGCGTACCTTGATCTCCTCGCGGCTGCGCTTGGGGTACTGCGGCGGGAGTGCGAGCAGGCGCCAGAACTCGAGCGGCTCCTCCTCGAGCGTGCCCTTCGCGAGGGTGTCGTGGGAGTGGTAGTGCGAGTTGATCATCCCGGGGATGATGAGCTTGTCGGTGCCGTCGAGCACCTCGGTGTCCGCCGCGACGAGCCGCTGCCTGAGGTCCGTGCCGATGGCGCTGATGACCCCGTCGTCGATGAGCACGTCGAGCCGCTTCGGCACCGCGGCCGGGTCGGCGCTCTGCAGGACCATTCCGTCGGTGATGAGCAACTGCCGACGCGGTGCTGTGTCGTTCATGGCGTCCTTCTTTGTTGTCGTCGTGCTGTCGTGGTGCCGCCTTACGCTCGGACGAGCGTCCGCAGAGCTGGAGCCCGCGGTCATTTGTGCCTGGGCTTCAGGAGACGCTCGAGGCCTGCCTGCAGGACTGCGGCGATGACGATGAGCAGCACCACGACTGCGTACGAGTTCGCGATTTGGAACCGGCTCGACGCCTGCTCGATCTCGTGCCCGAGCCCCGCGTTCGATCCGAGAAGTTCGGCGAGCACGACGGAGATCGTGACGATCGACGAGCCGATCCGTAGCCCGGACAGGATCATCGGCCGCGCCGCTCCGAGCTTTACGTCGATGTCCATCTGGAACGCGCTGGCACCGAATGCCTTGCCGACTTTCAGGTAACGCTCGTCGATGCTGCGCAGGCCGCGGATGGTGTTGTACGCGATCGGGAAGAAGGCGCCAGTTGCCGCGTAGGCGATTTTCGACTGTATGCCTACCCCCACCCAGAGCAGGAAGAGCGGGTAGAGCAGCACGAAGGGGAACAGATAGCCCCATGCGAACAGCGGCTCGGCCGTCCGGGAGCTGATCCGGTTCCTGGAGAGCGCGAATCCCGTACCGAGGCCCACGACTGCCGCGATGGAGAACGCGACAACCATCTCGAAGACGGTGATGCCGGCCTGCCGCCAGGTGTCGGGTGTGATGACAAGGTCGACGAACGACTGTGCGACCTTGCCGAGTTCGGGCAGAATCAGTGGCGAGATGCCGCCAGGGCGATTGGCGAACAGCCACAGCGCCACGATGACCGTGACGAGGGCGAGCCTCAGCCCCCACACCCGCAGCCGGTGGGTGGTGCTGCCGCGCGACGGGCTTTTCCGCTTCTTCATGTCCGCGTCCGCGCGGGTGACCTGCGCCGTCATCGGTGAAGCTGGATCTGCTCGAAGAGGTGGACTCGAATGTCCTGGAATTCCTTGGTCGTCATGAAGTCCAGATCGCGCGGGCGGGGTGTCTCGAGGCGGATCTCTTCCGCGATCGTCCCCGGCCGTGGGCTCATCACGATGATGCGGTCAGCCCAGAACACGGCCTCGTCGAGGCTGTGGGTGATCAGGACGACCGTCTGTCCCGCGTCGGCGAGAATGCGGGCCATCTCCGAGCCCAGCGATCGGCGGGACTGCTCGTCGAGCGCACCGAAGGGCTCGTCCATGAGCAGCACCTTGGGCTCGAGGGCGAGGGCGCGGGCGATCGCGACGCGCTGCTGCATACCGCCCGACAGCTCCCGTGGGTACCGTTCGGCGAACTGGGAGAGGCCGACGAAGTCGAGCTGGCGCCGGGCCTGCTGTGTGATCGCCTGCCTCGAGCCGCCGGCGAATTTGAGGCCCATGCCCGCGTTCTCCAGCACGCTCTTCCAGGGGAACAGGCTGTAGTCCTGAAACACGAACGCGGCATCGCGTGGATTGGGCTTGAGGACCTGCTTTCCCGCGAACGTGACGCTGCCCTCCGAGGGAGGCAGCATCCCGCCCATGCAGTGCAGGAGCGTCGACTTCCCACACCCGCTCGGACCGATGATCGTGACGAACTCGCCCGGCTCGATCGTCAGGCTGATGTCTGAGCATGCCAGTAAGGTCTCGTCCGGCTTCGGCGCATACGTGACCGACACGCGGTCGAGGACAAGTTGACTCATGGTCGGATGGGCCCTTTCGGGAACGCTGTTTCTCGGGAGGGTCATGCCCGGCATGTCCATCAGCTCCGCCAGCGGGTGAGCCGGGCTTCCAGCACGCCCCACCCCGCCCCGCTCGCGATGACCAGGATCGCCGCGGCCAGTACGAGCGCCATGGCTTCATCGGTCTGGAAGTTGTTGCTGTAGACGCGGACGTAGTAGCCGATACCCGCGGCGGAGACGAACATCTGCGCGATCACGACGCCGACGAAGCCGTTGCGGATTCCGTGCCACAGGCCGGCGAAGATGCCCGGGGCCGCGCCGGGCACGATCACCTGTGTGAAGCGGTGCCAGGCGTTTGCCTGGTACGCCCGCGCAACGTCGTAGTACTTCTTCTCCACCATGTCGATGCCCGCGACGACGTTGACCGCGACGTGCACGAAGGCCAGCAGTGAGGCGAAGGCGACGCCGGCCCCGGTGCCGAGGCCGAAGAAGAGCACGACGATCGGCAGGAACACCGACTTGGGGATACCGAGCAACACTGTCACGATCGGGAAGTAGGCGTCGCGGAGCAGGCGATTGAACCCGAGCACCACGCCCACGAGCATGCCGATGGCCGTGCCGATCGCGAACGCCGCGATCACGGCGACCAGCGTCTCACCGATCGCACCGAGGACTGCGGGGTCGGTGAAGATCTCACGGGCCGAGGCGGCGATCGCGGTGGGCTGCGAGGCGAACCGCGGGTCGATGACGCCGAGCCGGGCGAGAAACTCCCACAGCAGGACCGCGGCGACCAGAAACCCGATCCGCCACAGAAGCGCCTGCTTGCGTTCACGCTCGGGCTTGCCGAGCCGTCGAGTGTCGCCGGGTCCGGCCGGGGCGACCCGCTCGCGATCGGCGAGGGTCGCCCGGCCGGCAGCGACCGGCGCTGCGTCGTGCTTCATCTACTTGAGGTCTTTCCAGTATGTGTACTTGACCGAGTCGACCTTCACCTTCGGGTCGTTGATGCTGAAGGTGACGGAGTCGGCGAGGCCCTTCAGCTCGGCCTGGGAGATCACTCCGTCGATCGACAGCTTCGGCAGGGTCTCCTTGGCGAGACGGTCGGCGACGGCCGGGTCCAGCTTCCAGTCCTGCACCATGACGTCGATGAAGAGCTGCGGCTGCGCCTGGATCTTCTGGACCGTCGCGAAGTATGACTCGAAGAACTTCTGTACGAGCTTCGGCTTGGCCTTCAGGAAGCTGTCCATCACGGCGAACGACTGAAGCACGTTGTCGCCCACGTATTCGCTCGCGGGGGCGAGGATGCGACCCTCGCCCGACTGCTCCAGCGTGAATGCCTTGTCGCTGCTCCACGTGAAGGCGTCGATTGAGCCGGAGGCGAGCGCGGCTTGCAGCGCCTGGATGTTTCCGAGGCTCGTGAGCTTGTAGTCGTTCTTCGACCAACCGAGGCGCTCGGCCATCTTCTCGATCGAGTAGTGCCCGGGCGAGCCGGCGCCCGTGATGCCGAAGTTGCCGCCCTTCAGTGCCTCGACCGAGGTGGCCCCGCCGGCGCGAACGATGACCCGCTGGTCCCAGTAGTTCAGGTTGCTGGCGACGACGGTCACCGGCAGCCCGGAGTAGGCGTTGGCCACCTCGGTCGTCGCGCCGGCGAGCGCGATGTCCGCTTGGCCGCCGGCCATGATCTGGCCGATGGTCGGGGTCGTACCCTCGATGACCTGGACGTCGAGCCCGGTGCCCTCCCACGTGCCCAGCCGCTTGCCCGCCTGGACGACGACAAACGGGAACGACTTGGAAACCGAGGTGACGACGCGGATCCGGCCTGTCTCCGCGTCTCCGCTTTCCCCGCCGGCCTCCCCGCCGCCACACCCCGCCAAGGCGAACGTGGTGGCCGCGGCCAAGGCCGACGCGATGATGGCCCTCCTACCGAACCGGCGCTGACGCCGTTCAGGCTGACCTCCCATAGCGAAACTTCCCTTCGAATGCGATTCGGAGTGCACGCCGTCCGGCAGGGAAGGCGTCGTGTTTCTAGGGACCGCTTTCATTCTGCGGAAGTGTATTTCAAAAACTGAATCAGAGTTTGCGCCTCACCTGGGCGGCTGTCAACGATCACGCTGCAGGTGGATCTCTATCGCTGTCCCGAGCCCCAGTTCGATGGCGCGGCGTGCCACCAGCCGGGCGGAGACCACGTCGGCGGCACTGAACCCGACGCTCTTGAAGACGCGGACCCCGCCGCGAGGCCGCGAACGGTCGGCCGAATCCGCCAGGAGCGCGCCGAGATCCAACACCTCGGCTCGGTCCAGGAGTCCCGCAGCGACGACCCGGGAGATGTCCCCGGCGCCGTCGAGGCCGCCGCCGTAGGTGTCGACGACCACGAGGCCGGCACGGGCCACGGTTGCCGGGTCGAGCTCCGCGGTATCCGGGGAGTGGCTGCCCACGCCGCAGACGAGCACGTCGGGATCGAGCCAGCCGTCATCGATGACGGGTGTCGCGGAGGTGGTGGCGGCGACGACCACGCCGGCGCCCTGGCAGGCCGCCGCGGGATCCGCGGCCGCGACAACCGAGATCATGCGCTGCGGGTACGCCGTCGCGAGTTCGGCCCGCATGGCTTCGACGAACTCGGCGAGCGGGCCGTGCCGACGGGCGCAGACCCGGACCTCGGTCACGCTGTCGAGCGCGTGCACCAGCGCGAGGATCTGCGTCCGGGCCTGGATGCCCGCGCCGATCACGGCGATCATCCGGGTCCCCTCGGGCGCCAGCTCAGCCGCGGCGAGACCCGTCATCGCCCCGGTACGCAGATCGGTGATCACGCCGCCGTCCAGCACGACCTCAACCCGCGAGACCGGGTCAAGCAGAAGGATGACGGCCGAGGATCGGGGCAGCGGCTCACGCGGCTCGGCAAAGGCGTACCAGAGCTTGAGGCCGAAGACCTCGCCACCGACCACACCGGGCATGACCAGCAGCTCGCAGTCCGACCGTTCCAGCCCCATGGCGCCACGAGGCGGAACCACGGTCTCACCCCGGAAGTGTGCGATCGCCGCCTCGCGGACGGCGGCGAACGCCTCCGCCATCCCGAACACGGCCGCGACATCGCTTGCACCAAGAATCAGCACGGGCTGCCCCTCCCGCCCGCCGAGTTGGTCACCACAGTGTCTGCCCTCCGTCGATCCCGATCGAGGTGCCGACGACGAACGCCGCCTCATCCGACGCCAGGAACACGACGGCCCCGGCCACCTCCTCGACCTCGCCGTAGCGGCCCACCGGGATCGTCGCGATGCGGCGCTGCATGAACTCCGGGTCGAGCAGGTACGAGCGGTTGAGGCCGGTGACGAAGGTGCCCGGCGCGATGCTGTTGACCCGGATGCCGAGCGGCGCGAGTTCGAGCGCCATCGACCTGGTGAGCATCGCGATACCCCCCTTGGAGGAGGCGTAGGCGAGGCTGCCCGGCCAGCACTGCACCTGGCGGGTGGAGGACACGTTGATGATCGCGCCCCGACCGGCGGCCGTCATCTCGCGTGCGGCCGCTTGTCCCACCAGGAAATAGCCGGTGAGGTTGGTGTCGATCACCTCGCGCCACTCGTCCTCGCCGAGATCGAGGAACGGGACCGTGCTCATGATGCCGGCGTTGTTGACGAGGATGTCCAGCCCGCCCAGCGCCTCGACCGCCTGCGCCACGATCGACCCGGCCCCCTCCGCAGTGCGCACGTCGCCGGTGACGATCTCCGCGACGCCGCCCGCCGCGAGGATCGCCTCGTGAAGCTCCCGCGCGCTCTCCCGCACACGCGCGTGGAGGGCCACCGATGCGCCGGCTGCGGCCAGCGCTCGCGAGATCGCCGAACCAAGGCCGCCGTTCGCCCCCGTCACGAGGGCCCGCCGGCCCTTCAGCCGCGGTTCGCCGCTCACGCTGCCTCCGCTTCGCTCCGGCCGCATGAGCCAATGCTGAGCCCCACGATGAGCGGCCCCTCCGCTTCGCTCCGGACCGCTCATGCCGCCCCCCTGGAGCGCATCAGACTGCCGAGGTTCATCGCGGCCGTGGAGATCTTGAGCTGGCGAAGCAGCCACCAGACGATGCTCTGGTTGCTCGTGATGACCGGCTTGCCGGCATCGCGCTCCAGATGATCGATGATGTCGAACGTGGGGAGGTTCGTCGCCGCGATGACGATCCCGTCCGCGTCGAAGACGTCGGCCTTGCGTGCCATCGCGTACACCTCGCTCGGCGGCTGCCGGTTGGTCAGGTACCAGACCCGCGCGTCGTCGGACTCACGGGCGAAGTCCCGATGGAGCGCGGAGGCGATGCGGATGCCGTTGCCCCGGAGGGTCTCCTCGAAGTGGCGGCCCGAGTCGTCGTTGTACGGCGTGACGACCGCGGCGTTCGTGATCCCGAGATGTGCCGCCGCCGCCAGCATCGCGTCCGTCGCCGTGACGGTGGGCAGGCCGCATCCGGCTGCGACAAGACCGGCCAGGGACTGCCGCACCTCGCTGCCGCCGTTGAAGCTGGTCTCGGCGCACGCGTACACAGCCGCGTCGAGCCCCAGCTCGACGAGGGTGCCGGCGAGCTCGACCGCCTGGTTGCGCATGCGGTCCGGCTCGGTGGCGGTCAGGCGCAGGCCGTGGAAGGTCACGCCGTCGATGCGCAACGCGTTGAGCTCGGGTTCCATGAGGACGTTGTCTGCGGGGAGAATGAGGCCGATGCGGGCCCTCCAGCCGTAGATGCCGGGACGCCCCGGCGCAACGCGCGCCTGCTCGATCATCGGGCCGCCCGTGCCGAGAGGTAGCCACCGGCGTCCGGCATCGTCCAGCCGGCCCGGTCCAGTACCGCTTGCAGCGGCCAACCCCCCAGCCCGAGGACCATCGGCGGCTCGTACATCCGCCGCTCCTCACCGAGCGGCGCGGTCGCGTCGATGCCCATCTTCGCGCTCGTACGCGCAGCCGGGGCCGATGGGTCGAGCGTCGGGCTGTACAGGTTCGGCAGGATCACCACGTCCTGGTCCGGCTGCATACGGGTGTTGACGGCCCACTCCACCTGCTGCGGGTCGAAGGGATCGATGTCCTCGTCCACGACGACCACCAGCTTGGCGCCGATCGTGCTGGCCAGGAGCGCGAGCATGACGTTGCGAGCCTCGGCGGGGTGCCGCTTGAGCATGGAGACGACGACGTGGTGGCGGGTCGTCCCGCCCGGCGTGACGTTGATGGACCGGATCTCCGGGGTGATCTTGAGCGCCTCGCGGTACGCCAGTGCCGTCGCGCTCGGCTGCATCATCCAGTGGTTCTCCGTCATGGGGCTGCCGGTGAGCGTGTTCTGGTACATCCCGCCCCGTCGATGCGTGATCGCCGTGACCCGCATGACCGGCGCCGGCTTGGCCGCGCTGTACGTGCCCGGGTACTCGCCGAACGGCCCGTCGGACTCGAGCCGGCCAGGCTCGATGACGCCCTCGATGATGATTTCCGCGGTCGCCGGCACGTCAACGTCGATCGTTTTGCACCGCACCATCTCGACGGGCGCGCCACGCATCCCGCCCGCGATCGCGAACTCGTCGACGCCGTACGGTGCCCGGGCCTGAGACGCGATCTGGGTGACCGGTTCCGCCCCGATGACGACCGCGATGCCGGCCGCTTGGCCACGGTCGTTCCAGCGCTCGATGATCGTACGGAGATGGCGGCCGGGCGGGGCGAACACGGTGAGGTGCGTCCGGTCCAGCGGAAGCTGACGGTGGATCGAGACGTTCGCGACGCCGGTGTCGGGATCCCGCGCGACCTGGAGCCCGGCCGTGAGGTAGCGGCCGCCGTCGAGTTCGAAGTGCCGCAGCAGTGGCAGGGAGAGCACGTCGATGTCGTCGCCCTGCACGACGACCTCCTGACAGGGAGCCGGCCCGGCGTAGGGCTCGGGCGCGATCGTCCGGCTCTCGAGCTCGCCGAAGTTGCGCAGCAGGTAGTGGTAGTCGTGGCCGAGTGCGAGCGCTACGCGACGTGAGGCACCGAACAGGCCGCTCAAGCAGGGGAACTCGCTGTCGCGCATCCGCTCGAAGAGCAGTGCCGGCCCTTCGATGTCCGAGCTCTGGCGGGTGAGTGCGACCGCCTGATACTCCCAGTCGACCTCGTCCTGGATGCGGACGAGGTCGCCGCGGTCCTCCAGGGCCGCTACGAACTCCCGCAAGTCTCTCCACACCGGCATGGCGCTCTTCCCGTCGCTTTCGTATAATGAAAGTGTCTTCCTGAAGATGGAAGCATTAAAGCATGGTCATCAAAGACGGTGTCAACCGTTGTGGAGCGCGGTTCCGTGGCACGATGGCCACCTGTCCGATACGGCCCGTATCGGACGCCAGAAGATCCATGAGGAAGGTTCCGGCTGGTGAACGTTGTCGTTCGCACCCTTGAAGTGCTCTCCCTGATCGCGGAGGCGCAGGAGGGCTACTCGCTCACGCAGGTGAGTGAGAAGCTCGGCTATCCCCTGCCGACGACCCACCGGATCCTCGCGCTGCTGATGAAGGAGGAGTTCGTTCGGCGCGACCCGACAACCCTGCAGTACTTCTCCGGGCGACGCCTCCAGCGGATGGCCGCGCTGGCGCGCCGCGACACGCTCGCCTCCACCGCGCGCGTCAACCTCCAGGCGCTCAGCGAGCAGTTCAACGAGACGGTGCTCATGACACAACTCATCGACGGACGTGCGGTGTGCGTCGCACTCTCCGAGACCCGCCGTCCCCTCCACCTCTCCGTCGCGGTGGGCCAGGCGGTCCCGCTCCACGCTGCCGCGTCGGCGCGCGTGCTGTACAGCGAATTGCCCGAGGCCGAGGTCGCCGTCCTGCTCGAACAGCTGACCTTCGTCAAGCACGCTCCCGGCACGCCGGCGAACGTGACAGAGGTCATCGCGCGGCTGAAGAACATCCGGGAGTACGGCTACGACGTGTGCGACAACGAGTTCGACCTCGACGTCTGGGCGGCTGCCGCGCCGATCCACAATTCGACCGGCGCGGTCGTCGCCGGCCTCGCGCTCACCACTCCGCAGGAGCGCAGCCGGCCGCAGGACCTACGCGACCGGATCATCCGAGCTGTCGTGACGACCGCCGAGGAGATCACGCTCGCCATCGGTGGGACGCCCACCCGTCTCGGCTCAACCTCGATCGCCCCGTCATGAGCGCGGCACAGAACCTGCCGCGGCGGATCGTTGTCGGGATCACCGGCGCCTCCGGGGCCGTATTCGGCCTGCGCACACTGCAGATTTGCCGCGAACTGGACGACATCGAGGTGCACCTGGTGGTGAGCCGGGGTGCGCGCAGCACGATCCACTCCGAGCTCGGCATCCAGGTGCGCGACGTGCTCGACCTCGCCGGCGTGGTGTACCAGGACAACGACCTCGGCGCCGCGATCTCAAGCGGTTCGTTCGTCACCGCCGGAATGATCGTCGCGCCCTGCTCCATCAAGACGCTGTCCGCGATCGCGAACTCCTACGACGACAACCTCATCACCCGAAGCGCGGACGTCACGCTCAAGGAGCGCCGTCCGCTCGTCCTCATGGTCCGAGAGACTCCGCTGCACCGCGGGCATCTGCGGCTCATGACCCTCGCCGCGGAGTCCGGCGCGATCATCTACCCGCCCGTCCCGGCGCTCTACACCCTGCCGTCCTCCGTGGACGAGGTGGTGGACCACTCCTGCCGCCGGGCTCTTGAGCAGCTCGGGGTCTTCGTGGCGGGCACGCGGCGCTGGAACGGCGCCACGGCCGATGCCTGAGCCCGCAGCCGAACCCGCGGCCGTCAGACGGAGTGGGTGACGCGCCCGGCCAGCACCGTGCATATGACGCGATGCCCGACCGCGAGGCCGTCGAAGGGGGTGTTGCGCGAGCGGCTGTGGTGCTCGTCCGCGCGGACCTGCCATGGTCCGCCCTCCTCGACCACACAGAAGTCCGCGTCGGCGCCCACCTCGATCCGCGGCGCGGCCACACCGCCGTGGCGAGCGGGCGTCGCCGACATGACCTCGACGAGCCTCGGCCAGTCGACCCCGTGCGGCGTCCGCAGCACTTCCGCGACGATCGGCAGCGCCGTCTCGATCGCCGTCAACCCGAACGCCGCCGTCTCCCACGGCCGGCTTTTCGCCTCCGCCGGGTGCGGTGCGTGATCCGTACCGATGGCGTCGATCGTCCCGTCGCGCACGGCCTCCCGCAGCGCCTCGACGTCGTCGCGGCTGCGCAGCGGCGGATTGACCTTGAGCGCGGGGCCACGCCGTACGGCGTCTTCGTCGGTGAGCAGGAGGTGGTGCGGAGCGACCTCGGCGCTGACCGGCGCCCCGACGGACTTGGCCCAACGAATCAGGTCGACCGAGCGCCGCGTCGAGACGTGGCAGATGTGCAGCCGGCCCCCTGTAGCGCGGGCGATGGCGATGTCGCGGGCAACGATCGCCTCCTCCCCTACGGGCGGCCAACCCGCGCAGCCGACGGCCTCGGCCACGCGGCTGTTCACGACTCCGGGGCCGACGAGTGCCGTGCTCTGTGCGTGCTGGGCGAACATGCCGCCCGCCTCGGCGAGTTGTACGAGCAGATCGTGGACGAGGGCCTCGTTTTCGACACACCTGCCGTCATCGGAGAACACGGTGACCCCGCACTCGCGCAGCGCCCGTACGTCAACGAGCTCACCACCGGCCAATCCCCGGGTCGCCGCCGCGTTCGGGTGCACCCTCGCGCTCGCCCCGTCTGCCATGCCGCGCATCGCCTCGACCCGCTCGACCGTGTCGGTGACCGGATCGGTGTTCGCCATCGCGAAGACATCGGTGTAGCCGCCCGCGGCGGCTGCCCGGGTACCGGTCGCGATCGTCTCGGATGCCTCAAACCCTGGTTGACGAAGGTGCGTGTGAAGGTCGACGAACCCGGGGAGGATCAGCCTGAGCGGCGCCGACGTCCTGGCTGCCGGGGCGATGTCCTTGATGACACCGTCCTCGACCGTGACCGTCACGGGAGTCGACTCGCCGGTCAGCCGTACACCCTCGATCCGCAGCGGACCCAGGTCCCCGACGAACGGCAGCCCGGTCATCGGGCTGCCTCCGATCGGGCGTCGAGCCGGAGCAGGGTCGCGAGCAGCACAGCCGCACCTGCCGACAGCTCCTCAGACGTCGTCCACTCCTGCGGCACATGGCTGAGTCCGTCGCGGCTCGGCACAAAAATCATCCCTGTCGGCGCGATCCGGTTGACCTGCTGGCTGTCATGGCTGGCTCCGCTCGACATCACCCGATACGCGTATCCCTCCGCGCCGGCCGCACTGACAATCTCACCGGCGAGCCAGGACGGCAGCATCACCGGCGAGGTGTCACCGGTGCGCTCGACAACGAGCCTGACCCGCCGCCGCTCGACGATCCCGCCGAAGCGCCCGATCAGTTCCTCGACGGTCTCGCGCTGCCGGGCGTTGTCGAGATCGCGCACGTCGACACTGAAGACCACCTCGCCGGGAATCGTCGTGACCGAGCCGGGCTGGACCTCGAGGCGGCCGACCGTCACCCTGGTGCCGCGGTGGCGGCTGTCGCCCGCGATCCGCTCACAGACCAGCACGCACTCGGCGGCCGCCGCAAGCGCATCGCGCCGCAGGTACATCGGGGTTCCCCCGGTGTGGGAGGCGGTCCCCTCGATGCGCACGAGCAGGCGACTGCTGCCGGAGATGACGTCGACGACTCCGATCGGAAGCCCGGACGACTCGAGCAGGTTCCCCTGTTCGATGTGGAGCTCCACGAACGCGCACCAGTCCGCCCGGTCCCAGGTAGCCTCGCGGCAGCGCTCCGGCGCGAGGCCGAGCGATCGCATCGCCTCGGCGAGCGTGACTCCGTTCTTGTCGTGCAGGGCGGCCAGCCCTTCCGGGGTGCTGAGTCCCGCCACCGCCCGGCTGCCGTTGCAGGCCTGACCGAACCGCGCGCCCTCCTCCGCGGCGAAGGCCACTATCCGCCACGGGCGGTTGCGCTCAAGTCCGGCCTCAACGACGGCGCGTGCCACCTCGATCCCTGCGCACACGCCGGCGATCCCGTCGAACCGCCCGCCGACGGGGACCGAGTCGAGGTGGGAACCGGTGCCGATCGCGGCCATCTGCCCCCCGGTCGTGGGCGGCAGTTCGGCGATCGAGTTGCCGACGGCATCCCCGGTCACGGTCGCACCGAGGCGCGTCATCTCCTCGGCGAACACAGCATGTGCCTCGCGCTCCAATGGCGAGTAGGCAAGCCGTGTGACGCCGGGACCCCCCTCGCTGATCTCGGCGAAGCGTGCGATGAGCCGATCGATGTTGTCCGGGCGGACCAGCGTCTTCACCACGCTTCCCCCGCTGCGTTCCGGTCCGGACGCTGCGACTTGCCGAGCACGATCCGCTCGACCCCGTCCGTCGCGTGCTGCGGCTCCACTGTGCCGACGAGCGAGACCGCGGCCCTGACCGCGATGCCGCGATTGACGAAGAAGGCGATGAGGGCGACCGATGATTTTTGCCTTGTCCATAGTGGAGACACGACGACCGCGCTGGACACCCGCAGCCCCCTGTCCGGCACGAGGCTCATCCGGCCGAGATCGTCATTGACCCGGAGCACGGGCAACCCCAGATGCACTGCCACGGAGTGAGCCAGCACGGTGTCGTCCTCGGCGAGCCAGCAACCGATCGCCTCCGGCTCGCGTGGGCGGAGTGCGTCGGCGATGAGCCGGCCGATCCGGTCGAGAGTCGCAGGCTGGGAGGCGGCATCGACCCAGGTGCTCGAACCGGTGCGTACCGTCAGTGAATCGATGAGCGACGCCATTGCGGCCAGCTCGTCAACCATGCTGGAGTGTCCCTTCACTCGCGACGATCTTCACATCGCCGTCCACTTTGAACAATGCGCGGATCTCCGGCGACGCCGGCCGGTCGCCGTCGGTGACAACGGTCTGCACGCTGCCGACAGTGAGTGCGTGCCGCCGGACGTAGTCGTCGAGAACATCCGCCGCCGCCAGTCGCACGCCGATCACGGCGACCCGCTCGCCGTCGTAGACGTGTCCGAAGCGCTCCTCCGCGTCACCGTGCACGGCGACAGCGACAAAGGACAGACCTGTGGCGAGGGAGACCGCGGCACCGAGCACCTCGGCTCCTGGTCCCACGCAGACGATGCGGGTTTCGCGCGGGCTGACGCCATCGGCGAGCGCCGCGGCGACACGGCGGAGCGTGGATGGCCGTGACATCCACTCCTCGTGCCCCTCGTCGGCGAGCGGTCCGATCCACGTAGCGCTCAGGTCGGCGGCGAGTTCTGTCGCGATCACCCCGGGGTCGCGGTCGAACAGCGCCCCGCCATCCGGGTGGGAGTGAGCCACCATCCCGACCATCGTGTCGCCCTTCTCTTCAGGGCCGACTCCCGTGCGCTTTCATTCTACGGAAGTGACCTTCATAGTACGGTATATGGTAAGCGTAGCCGCTCAGGAAGAGGAAGAGCCTTGGACCAGACACCCCTGAACGCTGTCGATTCGGACGCACCCGGCTCCAATCAGTTGGACGTTGCCGGATTCCGCGTCGAGACGGACTCGCTCGGCTCCCTCCCGGTCCCCGCGACCGCGTACTGGGGCATCCATACCGCCCGGGCGCTGGAGAACTTCGCCATCTCCGACCGGCCGATCTCGGTCTACCCCGACCTTGTCCATGCCCTCGGCGCCGTCAAGCGCGCCACGGCCCGAACGCACGCCGAGATCGGCACCATGGACGCGGAGAAGGCCCTGCTCATCGAGACAGCCGCGGATGAGGTGCGGCGCGGACTCTGGGACGAGCAGTTCGTCGTCGACATCGTGCAGGGCGGCGCGGGAACGAGTACGAACATGAACGCGAACGAGGTGATCGCGAACCGGGCCCTCGAGATCGCAGGCCACGCCAGAGGCGACTACTCCCGGATCCACCCCATCGATGACGTCAACCGGGGACAGTCGACCAACGACGTCTATCCGACCGCCCTCAAAATCGCGTTGTGTACCGGCATTGCTCGCCTCATCGGCGAACTCGACGCTCTTGGACTTGCTTTCAAAGCCAAGGGACAGGAGTTCTGGGACGTCGTGAAGATCGGCCGCACGCAGCTGCAGGACGCGGTCCCCATGACCCTCGGCCAGGAGTTCACCGGATTCTCGGTCACGATCGCCGAGGATTGCCTCCGGCTCGCGGAGACCATCCCCCTGCTCTGCGAGATCAACCTCGGCGCCACCGCGATCGGTACCGGAATCACGGCCCATCCGCTCTACGCGGCCGCCGTCAGCCGGCACCTCCGGGAGATCACCGGCCTGCCGATCACCACGGCAACCGACCTCGTCGAGGCAACTTCGGACACCGGCGTCTACATGACCGTCTCGGGCGTCCTCAAGCGCTCGGCGATCAAACTCTCCAAGATTTGCAACGACCTACGGCTGCTGTCGTCCGGACCGCAGGCCGGTTTCGCCGAGATCACGCTGCCGCCGCGCCAGGCCGGCTCATCGATCATGCCCGGCAAGGTGAATCCGGTGATCCCTGAGGTCGTCAACCAGGTCGCCTTCTCGATCGCGGGCAACGACGTGACCGTCACACTCGCCGCCGAGGGCGGCCAGCTGCAGCTCAATGCCTTCGAGCCGATCATGGCGCAAGCGCTTCTGCAGAACCTCCGGTGGCTCGGCAACGCCTGCCGTGCGCTGCGGCTGTATTGCGTCGAGGGGATCGGCGCCAATCGCGACCGCCTGGCGTCGGCCGCGCATGTTTCGGTGAGTGTCGTAACGGCACTTGCCCCGGCGATCGGCTACCACATGGCGGCGACACTCGCGAAACAGGCGCTCGCGAGTGGACGACCCGTCGCCGAGCTTGCCGTCGAGGCCGGACTGCTCAGCGAAGAGAACGTGAACCAGTACCTCATGATCGACGCGCTCACCGGCCGTCGCCGCGATGGTCAGGTCACCACGACACAGGGGAGCGAATAGCGCTGTTGCGACTCCCCCACCGACATTCCATAGATCGAAACACATGCGTTCCGGAGCGTTCAGCGACCGGCCGACGAAAGCGAGACGTACCGTGGCCGCTCGACTCGACACTCACCGTTCAAACCCACGTGCAGCGGGCGACCGCTACCCGAGCTCAGTTCGACAAGGACTTCGTCGTCGTGCAAGGCGCCCCCACAACCTGCATGCGTCCGTCGTGAAACACGACCGCGACCTCACCACCAAGGTCAGACTCGAAGCCACGATGCCGCTGGGCACGGAACACCCGCGCGCGACCGATGCGCCCGCCTGGGAGGCAGGACAGGTCCACGACCGTTGGGCCGGGCTGCGGACGACTCCGGCAGGTCGGCCGGAACCCCGTCCCGTACGCAGTTGACGCGCGTGCTCACGGAACGGGCGGACGGCGTGCCGCGCTCCGCGGTGCTCGGCAGTTACGTGCTCGGCGCCTACGGGCTGGGCTTCCTGGAACTCTTGACGTTCGTACTGGCACTGCGCTGTCATGAGCTCGGGCTGTCGGTCGACAAGGTCGGCCTGGTCATGGGTGCCGGTTCGGTGGGGCCGGCGCTGCTTGCGATCCCGCTCAGCTCGTTCATCGACCGCTACGGGCCGCGCCGAAGCTTCGTGTTGGCAGCGATCGCCACGGCGGTACTGTCCCTCGCTTTTATGCTCGTCGGGCACTTCCTGCTGCTCATCGCGCTCCAGTTCGTCATGGGGTGCACCCGGACGATGGCGTGGGTCTCCTCGCAGGGGTACCTGACGGGCATCGGCACCGAGGCGGAGCGGGCCAGTCACGCCGGCCGGTTCGGATTCTTCGTCGGCGCGGGTCAGATGCTGGCCGCCCTACTCGCCGGGGTGGCAACCGAGGCTGCGGGAGCAACCGCCGGTTTCCTCTTCGGAGCCGTCTACAGCATCCTTTTCGCACTCCTTGCGCTGCGGTTACCCGATCTCGCTCCCGCCACGCGGCCGACCGGCTCCTCGGGCAGCTACCGGCAGGCGATGCGGCTACTACACGTACCTGGCGTCCAGACTGCCATGCTCCTGACCTTCACCCGGTTGTCCGTGGCCTCCGCGTGGAGTGCGTTCGTGCCACTGATCCTGGTCGCCCACGGCCTGACCCCCGGGCTCGTGGGCTTCGTGATCGCGGCCAAGGGCGGCGTCACCACACTGTCCTCCCTCAGCACCGGCCGGCTGTCCCGGACACTGGGAGTCATCAAGCTGGGGATCGTGTCGCTCGGCCTCGGCACTGTGGGCCTGGGCCTGGCGCCGTGGCTCAACGGGCCGGTCAGTGCGTTCCTATCGGCGGCGCTCGTCGGGCTCGCGATGGGCCTGAGCCTGCCAGTCATCCTGGCCACGCTGACCGACGGTGCGACGCACGACCAGCGGGCGCTGGCGCTGTCCATGCGCGAGAGCGCCAATTCGACCGCGAGCACGCTCGGCCCGCCCGCTGTCGGGCGCCTCATGGCCCTCGCCGGGGTCAGCAAGGGCCTCCTCGTGACCAGCGCAGCCTGCGTCGGGCTGCTCGCCGTGGCCGCGGCCCGCTCATCGAAGCGAGGAAGGCGCCGCAACAGCACGGCGTAAAACGCTGCACCAGCAACCCGTCGCGCACATCCAGACGGCCGCCTCCACCAGCCCGGCGCGCAACCGTGGCAACGTCACCGAATACCAGAAAGGTCATCGCCGAAACGCCCAACGATGAGGTCGCCAAGGCTCACGAGTCGGGCGGTGCCGTCGATGTCCACCGCCGACATCGAGAGTCGCCCATGCCGTCAGGACGCAAGTCCAGCGAGCAACCGATCACGGCTCGACCGGTGGGAATACTTGATCAACTCACTCATCTGTCGATGAGCGCGCAGTTGATATGCAAGCATGGCGACCTGTTTCGAGGAGGTCTCCGCCCGTGTGGTGGCATACTGACGCATACCGAACAATCGGCCTCAGGCCGTCGGTGGACCCTGTCCTGGCGGGCTGGATCGACGCGCTGGAACGCGAGTCGGGTCTCCACGTGCCGCTCGCTGCGCGGGAGTGGTACTCAGTACGGGAAGCGGTGGAATGGCTCGCGCGCCACGGCGACAACATCCTGGTCAGCGCCGCCAGACTCGGCAACCCGATCGACGGCCTCGACTACCTCGCCGGCGGCTGGCTCGTCACCGAGACCGACTCGCGGGCGAGACGCTGGAGTTGACCTTCGTGTATCCCGGCCACCCAGTCCCAGCCGTCCTTGGCCGATGGGCCGATCCGCGGGTCGCTGGGGACATGGGCGTCACGCAATGCCCGCACGTACGCCCGATCCTGGTCGATCCGCGCGCGTACCTGATCAGCTCCGCCGGCGGACCCGTGGCCGGGGATGAGGACATCCACGTCGCCCGCCACGCCCTCGAACAGGCCCAGCGCGGCGAGGTAGTCCTCGATCGGGTCAGCGCCGTTCAGGTCGAGCATCGGAATCAAGACATCGGAAAGCATGTCGCCGGCGACGAGAACTCCGCGTTCCTCGATCAACAGCGCCGCGTGGCCCGGGGCATGCGCCTGATGCTCGATGATCCGGACTTGCGGGCCGTCCCAGGGAATCCGCGTCGTCTCGGCGGGCAGAGCGGTGATGAGGCCGAGCAGGTCCAGCGGTACCTGCTCGGCGATGTCCGGCGGTATCGTCCGAGCGACGCGGGCCTTCGCACCCGCGTCCGACAGGCGAGCTCGGACAGTGTCCGCGCAGCGGGACGTGCCGTAGCGGGGCGCCTCGCCGAGACGGGCGTGCCAGAGCAGGTGATCCCAGTGCGGATGCGTGGAGAACCCCGCCATTACGGTCTGGCCCAGCTCGCGAAGGTCGTCCGCGAGGCAGGCCATTTCACCGCCAAGCACCCCGGCGTCGATGAGCAACACACCGGCCCCGCCCTGCACGACCACGGCGTTGCTCTGGCAGAACTCGCTCTCGTGGACCAGCACACCCTCCGCGACCGGCCTCAGCATGGGCTGGCCTCGAGCTCATCGCGGATCGCGTAGCGGTGCATCGTGACGCCCTGCTCGAACGAGCGCTGCTCGAGCAGGTCAAGCTCGATCGGCACGTCGTACTCGTCGAACAGCGGCCTGCCGAAGCCGAGGATCGCGGGATGGGTGAAGAGCAGCAGCTCGTCGAGCAGCTTGGCGCGCAGCAGCTGGGTGGCGAGCGCCGCGCCGCCCACACCGATGGTGCCGCCGGTCTGGGCACGAAGGGCGGCGAGCTGCTCGATCGCGTCGTCTCCGCCGATGATCCGGGTGTTGTGGCCGGCGCTGCGGCGGGTGCGGGAAACGAGCACCTTGGGCTTCGCGGTCCAGATCTCGCCGTATTCACGCAGGACGTCCGGCAGCGACGCGTCCTCGCGCGCCCGCGGCCAATATTCCTCCATCGTCTCGTAGACGACCCGGCCCTGGACCATCAGCGCGAGCGCCCGCGCCCGCGCGTTGAACTCGCGGTGCAGTTCCTCGCCGATGCGCAGCCACTCGCCCGCACCGTTGTCCCCGGGAACTTGCTCGATCCGCAGGTCGAGGGACACGTTCATCCAATACACGAAGCGACCCATCGTCTCCCCTTCCCATAGTGATTGCAAACTGCAACCACTATATTGGGAACGACATGCCCGTCAAGGAGGAGTCGTGGAACCACGGTCCGGGTGTCCGATCAACGCCGCCGTCGAGGTGCTCGGAGATCGCTGGTCGTTGATCGTGCTGCGCGACGTCATCTTCGGCGACCGCCGATACTTCCGTGCGCTGCTCACCGGGTCGATTGAGGGCATCGCCTCGAACATCCTCGCCGACCGCCTCAAGCGGCTCGTCGATGCGGGGATCCTCACCCGCGGCACCGCGGCCCGCGGGCAGCGCGCGCGCTTCAGCCTCACCGAAGCCGGCATCCAGACGCTGCCGATCATCTATGCTCTCGGCAACTGGGGCCTCGACTGGTGCTCCGGCAGCGCCGAGCTCCGAAGCCGGCAGCGGTTCATGCGCGATGAGGGTCCGGCATTCATCGAGGAGCTCATGGACGAGCTCCGCGTTCGCCACCTCGGCGCCCCGCCGAGGCCGCACGACGGCCCGGGCGCGTTCGAGCGACTCAGCGCCGCCTACGCCGCCGCCGAGCAGGACCGAGTCGACTGATTGGGAAGTCCCGTTCGCATGATCACGTATCCGCCCGTCAGGCATCAGCGTCCGCCTGTGCGGTCCAGCCGAAGGTGCCCCGGAGGATGTACCGCTGGTACATCATGATCTGTATGCTCTGCCGGTCCTCATCAGAAGATCATGGAGCACCCCCGATGCCAAATTCACTTCGGCCCCGCCTTGCCTTCGTGGCGGGCGCAGCCGTCGTCGCGTTCGGTGCGTTCGGCACCGCGCCGGCCCTCGCCCAGGAACCTGACACGTTCGACCTGGGGATCGCCGAGGTGACCGTCTCCGGCGCGGTCGGCGCGATCGTGCCGGTCAAGCTGACTGTCCGCAGCAACGGCCCGCAGGCCGCCGACGTCGTGCGGGAAGCGGTCATCGAGCGGCCCACGGGCACGGAGTTCGCCGCCCCCATCCCGGCCGGCTGCGTCAGCCACAGCACCACCAACCGGTATTACTGCACCGCCACCGGCGGACTGGCCGTCGGCGCCTCCGTGAGCTTCGAGTTCAACCTGAAGATCATCGACGCGCACCCGGGCGCCGGCGTGTTGTTCTTTGCCGACGGTGGCCGCGAGGACCGCGACAACAGCAACGACCACGCCGCCCTCACCGTGAACGTGACTGCGCCGACCGGCGGCCAGTCCTCCGCCTCCGCATCGGCATCGCCCTCGGCCTCGGCTTCGTCCTCGGCCGGCACCGCGAGGCCGAGCGCCAGCCCCGCCCCGGGCCTGCCGGTCACCGGCGACCGGACCGGCCTCTATGCCGGCGTCGGCGCCGCGCTCGTCGCCGCCGGCGTCGCGCTGTTCCTGGTCGCCCGCCGCAGGCGAATCAGGCTGGTGACGCCCGAGCGGTAGGAACCCCGGCGCCGGGGAGACGGGTGCGTACATCCTTGGTCGCATTTCCCCGGCGTACGCCCGGATGGTGGAATCGGGGTGTGCAAGGGCGCGTCGTCGATCTCGTGCTCGCCGGCAGCGGGCTGGGTGCCGGCGCGCTGATGTTCGCGACCGGGCAGTATCAGGCCAGCGTCGCGCCGGCGTGGTTGTTCGTGCCGCTCGCGGTGTGCTGCGGGGCACTGCTGCTGCGCCGGACCGCGCCGCTGGCCTCCGTGCTGGTCGGCACCGCGGCGGTGGCGGCCGACATCGCGATCGGGCCCTCGCTCGCCACGCCGCTGGTGTACACCCAGGTGCTGTACGACGCCTGCGTGCACGGGCGCGCGGCCCTCGCCCGGGTGCTGCTGGCCGCGTCAGTCGTCGGGTCCGTGATCACGGCCGCCCTGTGTCTCGTCGTGCTGCGCGACGTCCGGGCGCTCGGGCTCGCCGTGCTGCTCGCCCTCGTGACCGTGGTGCCGGTGCTGACCGGCATCCACGTGCGGCACCACCGCGACCAGGCGGCCGCCGCGCGCCGCTCGGCCGAGCAGGTCGCCCGGCTCGCCGAGGCCGACCGGGCCAACGCGGTCGCGGCCGAGCGGGCCGGCATGGCCCGCGAGCTGCACGACGTGATCGCCAACCACCTCAGCGCCGTGGCGATCCACGCCACCGCGGCGCTGTCGGCCGACCTGGGCCCGGACGGCACCCGGCAGGCGCTCACGGTGATCCGGGAGAACAGCGTTCAGGGCCTGGCCGAGATGCGGCGGATGATCGGGTTCCTCCGCGAACCGGCCGCCCTGCCCGAGCACTCCCCCGGCGGGCTCGCCGCGCTGGACGACCTCGTCGCGCGCGCCGGGCTGCCGGTCACGCTCGAGGTGCGCGGCGCGACCGGGGACGTGCCGGTGAGCGTGGACCTGGCGGCGTACCGCATCGTCCAGGAGTCGCTGACCAACGCCCTCAAGCACGGCGACGGCGGCCCGGTCACCGCGGAGGTGGTGTGTACGGCGGGGGCCGTGGACATCCGGGTCCGCTCCGGGCTCGCGCGGCACACGCCCAGCGGGGACGGGGCCGGGCTCATCGGCATGCACGAGCGGGCGGCACTGCTCGGCGGCACGCTGACCGCCGGTCCGGACGGCGACCGCTGGGTCGTGGCCGCGCACCTGCCCTGGGACGGACCGTGAGCGGTACGGAGCGCAGCGGAGTGGCCGCTCACGATGAACACAGGTTCGCCTCACGCCGCCGCCGGAGCGAAGCGCAGGTGGCGGCGTGAGCGGTACGGAGCGCAGCGGAGTGGCCGCTCACGATGAACACAGGTTCGCCTCACGCCGCCGCCGGAGCGAAGCGCAGGTGGCGGCGTGAG
>NZ_JBEPDB010000056.1:30418-58660 GCF_040300025.1 Dactylosporangium sp. NPDC000555
GCGGCACAAAGCGGACCGGAGCGAAGCGCGGGTGACGGCGTGAGCGGGAGCGGGATCCGGGTGCTCGTCGCGGACGATCAGCCGGCGGTACGCGCCGGGCTGGTGCTCATCCTGCGCTCGGCGCCCGGCATCGAGGTGGTCGGCGAGGCGCCCGACGGGGTCGCGGCGGTCGAGCTCGGCCTGCGGCTGCGCCCCGACGTGGTGCTCATGGACCTGCGGATGCCCCGCGTGGACGGCATCGCGGCGACCCGGGACCTGGTCGCCGGCGGGGTCCGCGGGGTGCTCGCGCTGACCACGTTCGACCTCGACGAGTACCTCTTCGGCGCGCTGCGGGCGGGCGCGGCCGGGTTCCTGCTCAAGGACGCCTCCGCCGAGGAACTCGTCGACGCGGTCCGCACGGTCGCCCGCGGCGACGGCATCGTCGCACCGGCGGTGACCCGGCGGGTGCTGGCCGCCTTCGCGGGCCCTGCCGCGGGGCACGCGCTGGCCGGCCCGGTGCCGGTGGGGCTGCTCACCGCCCGCGAGCGGGACGTCCTGGCGTGCCTCGGCGAGGGGCTGTCCAACGCCGCGATCGCCGCCCGGCTGGGCATCGCCGAGGCGACGACGAAGACCCACGTCAGCCGGATCCTGGCCAAGCTGGGCCTGCAGAGCCGCATGCAGGCCGCGCTGGCCGCCCGCTCGCTCACCCCGCCCCAATAGGTGACCCGATTGACACGTGACCTTTGAGTCACCTAATGTCGAGGGCGTGGACGACGACGATCGCGTCTTCAGGGCCCTCGCCGACCCGACCCGGCGGTTCCTGCTCGACCTGCTCTTCGCGCGTGACGGCCGCACGCTCACCGAGCTCGAGTCGGAACTGGAGATGACCCGGTTCGGGGTGATGAAGCACCTGAAGGTCCTCGAGGAGGCGAACCTCGTGGTGACCCGGCGTAACGGCCGGGAGAAGCTGCACTTCCTCAATCCGGTGCCCATCCGGCAGATCCACGACCGGTGGATCGACAAGTTCACCGGCGACAACGCCGGGGCACTGCTGGGGCTCAAACACGAACTGGAGGGCGAATGAGCGGCACGCAGATCTACAAGGTGTACATCAAGGCCTCCCCCGAGCGGATCTGGGAGGCCATCACGTCGCCGGAGTGGAACGACCGCTACGGCTACCGCGGGCGCACTGAACTGGACCTTCGCCCGGGCGGCGCGGTGCGCGGGCTGTCCAACACCGGGATGATCGCCTCGGGCGCGCCCGAGGTCGGCGTCGACGGCGAGATCATCGAGGCCGAGGCGCCGCACCGGCTGGTCCAGACCTTCCGCATGCTCATGGATCCGGGCACGGCCGCGGAGGGGTTCACCCGGCTCACGTACGAGCTCAAGGCGGGCAAGGACGGCGTCACCTCGCTCACCGTGACGCACGAGCTGACCGGCGCGCCCAACCTGGCCCGGCTCATGGCCGGCGAGTTCGAGGACATGGGTGCCGGCGGGGGCTGGGCCTGGGTGCTCAGTGACCTCAAGTCGCTGCTGGAGACCGGCGCCGCCTTCGGCGACTGAGTCATCCAATCTTTGCCGGGCATGAATCGCGACATAACCGGCGACGGGTGGGTACATGAGGGGCATTGACGAACTCAATCGTCCCATGTTGACTCATGTCACCAATGCGACGACCGTCCATGGCCCCGCGATCGGCGGGCGTGGGCCGCGGGCGGTCCCGCACGACACCCCGAAGGAGATGGACCGTGGGCAAGCCCCGCCGACGAGCCCTGCTGGCGGCCGCCACCGCCGCGCTGGGCACGCTCGTCGCCGTCGCACACGGCGGCAGCGCCACCGCCTCTACCACCGACCAGGCGTTCAACCCGGGCACCGGCGTGCTCGACGTGGACTACGCCGCCTACCTGTCCAAGCATGACGTGGTCTACAACAGCCCGCAGACCAACCCGTTGTACGGCCTGACGGTCGGCAACGGCAAGACGGGCGCCATGGTGTGGAACCAGAACGGCCTCACCATGCAGGTGTCCAACGTCGACCTCTCGGAGCAGTCCGCCTACGCTGCCGGGCTGGTCAACCTCAACACGAGCCCGGGGCTGGACACCGGGTTCACCACCTACCAGCAGCGGCTGTCGCTCTACGACGGGACGCTGACCACGAAGTACGACAACAACCGCACCGTGACCGTGCTCGGCGTGCCGGGCTCGGAGGTGATGGGCATTCACGTGGACGACTCGCGCACGGGGCTGGGCACCACCACGCTCGACCTGAGCATGTGGGACCCCAACTCGGTGACCAACAGCGCCGACGTGCCCAACCTGACCACGTGGAAGACGGTCAACACGTTCAACGACGCCACCGTCGCCGGGTTCAGCCGCGGCATCCAGGACCCGAACGGATTCGGGTACACCTTCGCCGCCACCGTCGAGGGCGCCTCGTTCACCACGCAGGTGGTCAACGGAACCCAGGTGCGGCTGAACATCGCGCCGAGCTCGAGCTACACGATCTGGTACACGGCGGCGAGCCGGAAGAACTCGCCGAACCAGGACCCGGTCGCCCAGGCGCGCAGCCAGCTCACCGCGGCCAAGAACACCGGTTACGCGACCAACCTGAACAACTACCGCAACTTCTGGCACTCGTTCTGGGCGAAGTCGTTCGTGCAGTACGGCGGCGCGGCCGGCACCGGCGACTACCTCGAGAACGTGTACTACCTGGCGACGTACATGATCGCCGCCGGGGGCTACGGCAACTACCCGTTCCACTTCATCAACGGCGTGTTCCGCGCGACGCAGGACAACACCAAGTGGAGCAACGGGTACTGGTACTGGAACCAGCGCGACGTCTACAACTCGATGCTCGCGTCCAACCACGTCGACCTGTTCGCCACCGAGAACAGGCTCTACAGTCGCAACTTCAACGCGCTGAAGGCGTACACCCAGACGCGGTACGGCATCGACGGCTTGTGGACGCCGGAGACCATGGGCTGGGACGGCAACGCGCGCGGCACCATCAACTCCGACTACGTCAACGACCTCTACTCCACCGGCACCGAGGCCGCCTACAACATGTACCTGCAGTACCGGTACAGCAACGACACCGCGTACCTGCAGAACACCGCGTATCCGTTCATGCGCGAGGTCGTGAAGTTCTACCAGGCCAAGCTGTCGCGGGACCCGAACACCGGCCGGTACTACATGGCCAGCTCCAACGCGCACGAGACCTACTGGGACGTGAAGAACGCGATCACCGACCTGGCCGCGGTCCGGCTGATCTTCCCGCTGACCATCGCGGTGAGCAACCAGCTGGGGCTCGACGCGAACCTGCGGGCCGGCTGGCAGCAGGTGCTCGACAACATCGAGCCGTACAAGGTTCAGAACGGCGCCTGGTTGCCGCACGACCCGCCGGCACCGGCCCAGCAGCGCAACGGCGAGAACGTCACGGCCGAGCTGATCTGGCCCTACGACCTGACCGGCATCGGGGCGAGCGACTACCAGACCGCGCTCAACAGCTGGAACACCCGGCCCAACCCGTACAGCAACGTGTGGGCCAACGACGCCGTGCAGGCCGCCCGGCTGGGCCTGGGTGACCAGGCGCTGTCCGGCATGAAGCTCATGCTGCAGCGGTACCAGAACTACCCCAACGGCATGACCAACAACACCAACGGCGTCTTTGAGTACCTCGGCGTGCACCTCGCGGCGACCAACGAGGCGCTGCTGCAGTCCTACAACGACAAGATCCGGGTGTTCCCGGCGGCGCCGAACGACAGCAACTTCGTCGGCAAGTTCACCCTGCTGGCCAAGGACGGGTTCCTGGTCAGCTCCGAACGGGAGGGCAACGAGACCAAGTACGTCGGCGTCAAGAGCCTCTACGGCAAGCAGGCGCGCGTGGTGAACCCGTGGGGCTCGCAGGAGATCCGGGTCCGCCGGGCCTCCGACAACGCGGTGCTGGCCACCACCACGACCGGCGAGGTCACCTTCGCCACCGCCGCCGGCACGGTGTACGTCGTGGAGCGCACCGCCAAGCCGCTGAGCTCCTACGCCAAGACGACGCTGACGGGCACCGCGAACAACGGCGTGAAGTCGCTGTCCGGCACCGCCTCGACGCTGGGCACGGCCGGTGCGGGCCAGCCGGGGATGGTCAACGACACCGCGCTGACCTACGACGCGGGCTGGGGCTACGGCGGAGGCCGCGGCTACGGCGACTACAACGACGACACCCACTACACCACCACCGTTGGTGCTACCGCGAGCTACACGTTCACGGGCACCGGCGTGGAGTACCTGTCCGAGCGCTTCAGCGACATGGGCAACGTCGATGTCTACATCGACAACGTGTTCCAGGCCAACGTCAACCTCAACGTGCCGGGCGCCCGCCAGGTGCAGCAGGTGGTGTTCAGCAAGACCGGCCTGGCCAGCGGCACCCACACGATCCGGATCGTCAACAAGACGACCTCGTGGGGCATGATCGACGCGCTGCGGATCATCACCGGCGGTTCGTCGGCCGGCGCGTCGCGCCTGCGGGCGCAGGTCAACTCGATGTACGTCAGCGCCGACAACGCCGGGGCGAGCCCGTTGATCGCCAACAAGACGACGGCCGGCACCTGGGAACAGTTCGACGTCGTCGACCTCGGCGGGGGCAACGTGGCCCTGAAGGCCCGGGCCAACGGCAAGTATGTGTGCGCGGAGAACGCCGGGGCCAACCCGCTCATCGCCAGCCGCGACGCGGTCGGGGCGTGGGAGACGTTCAAGCTGATCCGCAACGCCGACGGCAGCGTGAGCCTCCAGGCGACGGTCAACGGCAAGTACGTGGTCGCGGAGAACGCGGGCGCGGCGGCGCTGATCGCCAACCGGGACGCCATCGGGGCGTGGGAGAAGTTCGACCTCATCTCCTCCTGACCAACAGGTCGAGACGTGGCGGCCGCGGGGCCCCGTGGCCGGCACGTCTCCCCTGCCGCCGCGTCGGCGTCACGACGGCAGGATGTCACCCGGCGGTCGGGGCGGTGGCTCCGCCCATCGAACCATGGGCAACCTTCGACTCGTTAGTGAACATCCGAGGTATCTCCGAGTCAAGGGCACGCCGAACTTCCGATCGTCGACACAAAAGCCTTGCCATGGGCGGCCATTGCCTGCTAAACATCGGATGTATTCGCGAGAATCAACCGAGGGCGGGGTCGATGACCAACCGGTTCGTGGCGCTGGACACCTACGACGTGCGGTTCCCGACGTCCCGGCAGCTGGACGGGTCCGACGCGATGAACCCTGATCCTGACTACTCTGCCGCGTACGTCGTGCTGCGCACCGACTGCCCCCAAAGCACCGAGGACCCCACCGGTCACGAGGGGCACGGATTCGCCTTCACGATCGGGCGCGGCAACGAGGTACAGACGGCGGCCATTCACGCGCTGCGCCCGTATCTCATCGGACGTCTGGTCAAGGAGGTCCTCGACGACCTCGGCGGCCTCTGGCGGGAGCTGGTGCACGACTCCCAGCTGCGCTGGCTCGGGCCGGAGAAGGGCGTCGTGCACATGGCGATCTCCGCCGTGGTCAACGCCCTGTGGGACCTCAAGGCGAAGCGGGCCGGGCTGCCGCTGTGGCAGCTGCTGTCCTCGATGCCGCCGGAGGAGCTCGTCGACCTCGTCGACTTCCGGTATCTCACCGACGCCCTCACCCGCTCCGAGGCCCTGGACATCCTGCGCCCCGGTGCGCAGGGCCGCGAGGAGCGCATCGCCACGCTGCTCGCGGACGGCTACCCGGCGTATGCGACCTCGCCGGGCTGGCTGGGCTACGACGACGACAAGCTCGCCCGGCTGTGCCGCGAGGCCCTCGACGCCGGCTTCACGCAGATCAAGCTCAAGGTCGGCGCCGACCTCGACGACGACCTGCGCCGGATGCGCGTCGCCCGCGAGGTCTGCGGCCCCGGCGTGCGCATCGCCGTCGACGCCAACCAGCGCTGGGACGTCGGCGCGGCCGTGGAGTGGGTGCGCGCCCTCGCCCCGTACGACCCGTGGTGGGTCGAGGAGCCCACCTCGCCCGACGACGTGGTCGGCCACGCCGAGATCGCCCGCCGCATCGCGCCGATCCCGGTCGCCACCGGCGAGCACGTGCAGAACCGGGTCGTGTTCAAGCAGCTGCTGCAGCTGCGGGCGGTCTCGTTCGTCCAGCTCGACGCCGCCCGCGTCGCCGGGGTGAACGAGAACGTGGCGATCCTGCTGCTGGCGGCCAAGTTCGGCGTCCCGGTGTGCCCGCACGCCGGCGGTGTCGGCCTGTGCGAGCTGGTCCAGCACCTGTCGATGTTCGACTACGTGGCGGTGTCGCGCAGCATGCACGACCGCGTCATCGAGTATGTGGACCACCTGCACGAACACTTCATCGACCCGGTCCGGCTGCGCGAGGGCCGCTACCTCGCGCCGACCGCGCCCGGGTTCAGCTCCACCATGCGGGCCGACAGCCGCGCCCGCTACGCGTTTCCGGACGGTCCCATTTGGAATTCCCACACCCCCTGAGGAATGGTCATGAGACTGCTGCCACCCCTTGTCGCCGCCGCGCTCGTCGTCACCCTCGCGGCATGTGACTCAACCGCCGAACCGGGCGGCACCGCATCCGGCGGTGCCGGCGCCCAGATCGCCGTCGACCTGCCGCGGGCCGACTCCGACTTCTGGAACTCCTACGCGAAGTACATCCCGCAGTTCGCGAAGGACAGCGGCATCAACCTGATGACGCCGACCAACTCGCAGAACGACATCGCCAAGCTCGTGGCCAACACGCAGGCATTGACGAGCCAGGGCGCGAAGGCCATCGTGATGGCACCGCAGGACACCGGTGCGATCGCCAGCACGCTCAACACCCTGGAGCAGAAGAAGATACCCGTGGTCACCGTCGACACCCGGCCCGACAAGGGCAAGGTCTACATGGTGGTGCGCGCCGACAACCGGGCGTACGGGCAGAAGGCGTGCGAGTTCCTCGGCCAGAAGCTCGGCGGCAAGGGCAAGGTCGTGGAGTTCCAGGGCTCGCTGTCCTCGGTCAACGGCCGGGACCGCTCCGAGGCCTTCGCCGAGTGCATGCAGCAGAAGTTCCCCGGCATCACGGTCTTCGCCGAGCCCACCGAATGGGAGGGCGCGAAGGCATCGGCGGCGCTGCAGACCCGCCTGACCCAGCACCCCGACATCAACGGCATCTACATGCAGGCCGGCGGCGTGTTCCTGGCCCCGACGCTGCAGCTGCTGCGCTCCAAGAACCTCATCGTGCCGCCGAGCGACCCGAAGCACGTCTTCATCGTCTCCAACGACGGCATCCCGCAGGAGTTCGACGCGATCCGCAAGGGCGAGATCGACGCGACCGTGTCCCAGCCCGCGGACCTGTACGCGAAGTACGCCCTGTACTACGCCAAGGCCGCCGTGGAGGGCAAGACCTTCGAGCCCGGCAAGACCGACCACGGCAGCACGATCGTGCAGGTCCGCGACGGGCTGCTCGAGGACCAGCTGCCCGCGCCGCTCGTCTCCAAGGACAACGTCGACGACACGGCGTTGTGGGGAAACCAGATCGGCAAATGATGTCTCTTGATGCAAGTGCCGTGGCGGCCGTCGGAGTGAGCAAACGCTTCGGCGCCACCACGGCGCTGTCGGACGTGACCCTGCGCATCGCGCCCGGCGAGACGCACGCGCTCGTCGGGCGCAACGGCGCCGGCAAGTCGACGCTGGTCTCGCTGCTGACCGGGCTGCACCAGCCCGACGGCGGCGAGATCCGCTTCGGCGGCGAGCCGGCCCCGCCGGTGGCCGACCGCGGCGCCTGGCGGCAGCGGGTGGCCTGCGTCTTCCAGCGCTCCACCATCATCCCGGAGCTGACCGTCGCCGAGAACCTGTACCTCAACCGGCAGGCCGGCCACGGGCCGATCCGGTGGCGGCAGCTGCGGCGGCGCGCCGGGGAGCTGCTGGAGGAGTACGCGGTCGGCGTCGACCCCAGCGCGCTCGCCGGTGACCTCGGCGTCGAGGAGCGGCAACTGGTCGAGATCGCCCGGGCCCTGTCGCAGGGCGCGCGGTTCATCATCCTCGACGAGCCGACCGCCCGCCTCGACGGGCCGGCCATCGAGCGGCTGTTCGCCCGGCTGCGGGCACTGTCGGAGTCGGGGGTGACGATGCTGTTCATCTCCCACCACCTGCAGGAGATCTTCGCCGTCTGCGACACCGTCACCGTGCTGCGCGACGCCCGCTGGGTGCTGACCCGCCCGGTCGCCGGCATCGGGCACGACGAGCTGGTGGCGGCGATGACCGGCGAGGCGACCGGGCTCACCGACGTCGCGCCGCGGCCCCCGGCGGCCGCGTCCACGCCGGCCGCCCTGCGCCTGTCCGGCCTGGCCCTCGACGGCGCCTACGAGCCGCTGGACCTCGAGGTGAAGGCCGGCGAGATCGTCGGCGTCACCGGGTCCGGCAGCAGCGGTAAGGTGTCGCTCGCCGAGACCGTCGGCGGGCTGCGCCGGGCCACCGCCGGCACCGTGAGCGTCGGCGGCGCCGCCGTCCGCCCGGGCGTCCCGGCGGCGCTGAAGGCCGGCATCGGCCTGGTGCCGCAGGACCGGCATCGCGAGGGGCTCATCCCGCTGCTGTCCGTGGCCGAGAACGCCACCCTGCCGATCGCCGACCGGCTCGGCCCTGCCGGCGCGATCGTGCCCGCTCGGCGGCGGGCGGTCGTGGAGGGGTTCATCCGGCGGTACGACATCCGGGCCGAGGGCCCCGACGCGCCGGTCTCCAGCCTCTCCGGCGGCAACGCGCAGAAGGTCGTGCTCGCCCGGGCGCTGTCCAGCGACCCGGAGGTCCTGGTGCTCATCAATCCGACCGCGGGCGTCGACGTGCGCTCCAAGGAGTCGCTGCTCGGGGCGGTGCGCGCCGCCGCCGAAGCCGGCACCGGGGTGCTCATGGTCTCCGACGAGCTCGACGACCTGCGCTACTGCGACCGGGTGCTCGTCATGGTCCACGGGCGGGTCACCGCCGAACTACAGCCAGGCTGGAGCGACACCGACGTGGTCGCCGCCGTCGAAGGAGTCCGCGCATGACCACCACCATCCAGGCGAGCGGGACCCCGGTCCGGCGGCGCACCGTGCCTCGGCTGGCCCGGATGCGGGACCTGGCGCTCGTGCCGGCGATCATCGTCCTGCTGATCGTCGGCGCGCTCATCGACCCGGTGTTCCTGACCCGGACCAACCTCGTCAACGTGCTGCAGCAGCAGACCGAGCTGTCGCTGGTGGTGCTCGCCGAGACCCTGATCCTCATCGGGGGCAAGTTCGACCTGTCGCTGGAGTCGATCGTCGGGCTCGCCCCGGCGCTCGGCGTCGCCCTGGTCATCCCGGCGACCAGCCACGGCATCGGCACCGAGTGGGCGACCGCCCTGGCGGTGCCGCTGGTCCTGCTCACCGGCCTGATCGCCGGGGCGCTCAACGGGGTGCTGATCCTGCGCTTCGGCCTCTCGGCGTTCATCGTGACGCTCGGCATGCTCATCACGCTGCGGGGCCTGCAGATCGGCATCACCGGCGGGCAGAGCCTGTTCGAGCTGCCGTCGTCGGTGATGTACCTCGGCAACACCGCCTGGCTCGGCCTGCCCGTCTCGGTATGGCTGTGCGCGGTGCTCTTCGCCGCCGGCATCGCGGTGCTCGGCTGGTTCCGCCACGGCCGCGCCCTGTACGCCATCGGTGGCAACGCCGACGCCGCGCGGGCCGCGGGCATCCGCACCGACCGGGTGATGTACGCCGTGTTCATGATCGCCGGCGTGCTCGCCGCGCTCGCCGGCCTGCTCATGACCGGCCGCCTCGGCTCGATCGCGGCCGCGCAGGGCGACAAGATGATCTTTATGGTCTTCGCCGCGGCGGTCATCGGCGGCGTCAGCATGAACGGTGGCAAGGGCACGCTGTTCGGGGCCCTCTGCGGCGTGCTGGTCCTCGGCCTGGTCACCAACATCCTGACCCTGGCCGGCGTCTCGGCCCAGTGGTTCCAGTTCGCCTACGGCCTGATCATCCTCGTGGCGCTGGTGCTGGCCCGGCTCACCACCGGCAAGGCGCAGGACTGAGGGCGCGGGCGGGGCGTCCTGGGCGCCCCGCCCGTACCGGCTCAGGCGAGCGTGACGGCGGCGTCGTCGATGACGAACGACGTCTGCAGCGAGGAGTCCTCGGTGCCGTTCCACTTCAGCGTCACCGTCTGCCCGGCGAACGCGCTGAGGCTGTAGGACCGCTGCACGTACCCGCTCGCCTTGTTCAGGTTCGACAGCGTCGCCAGGGTCGTCGAGCCGGCCGTCACGGTCAGCTTGTCGTACGCCGTGGTCGTGGTCGTCTCGGCGGTGTCGATGTGCACCCAGAAGGTCAGCGTCGCGCTGCAGCCGGCCGGGATCGTCACCGGCTGCGAGACGCTCTCGGTGTGCGTCGAGCCGTAGCCGAGCAGCCACGCACTGTAGGTGCCGCCGTGCGCGGCCTGCCCCTGTGACGCCCACTGCCCGATCGCGCCGGTGGTGCCGCTCCAGCTCGCCGCGCCGGACTCGAAGCCCGGGTTGAGCAGCAGCTGGCCGGTGCACGTGCCGCCGCCCCCGCCACTCACCGTCCAGGTGAACGTCGCGCTGCCGCTCGCGCCGGTGGTGTCGGTCGCGGTCACGGTGCTCGTCGTGGTCTGCGCGGTGGTGGGCGTGCCGGAGATGAGGCCCGTGCTCGAGCTGATGCTCAGGCCGGCGGGCAGGCCGGTCGCGGAGTACGTCAGCGTCTGGCCCGGCGCGGAGTCGGTCGCGGTGACCTGCAGCGACTTCGGCGTGCCGGTCGTGGCCGTCTGCGCGCCCGGGTTGGTGACCGTCACCGTGTTGCCCTGGCCCGGCGGCTTGGTCAGCAGGCAGCCGGAGACGGTCAGGTCGATCTCCCGCGCGGCGCCCAGGCAGGTGGTGAACCAGTACGTCTGCTCGCCGTAGGACTGCCCCTTGTGGACGGTTACGGTGCCGCCGGTGTCGACCTCGCACGGGTTGTTCAGCGTGCAGCTGGCCCCGTCGTCGTTACCGGTGTTGTTGATCCCGATGATCTGGTTGTCCGCCGAGCGGATGATCGGCGAGCCCGAGGTGCCGTGGGTGGTCTGGCAGCCGGTGTCGTACCGGATCGAGTCGTGCCACGTCCACTGGTCCTCGCGCAGGGTGGGCACGAAGCCGTTGACGGAGCAGGTCCAGACCTGCTTCCAGTAGCTGGACGGGATCGCCATCGCGGTGCCGTCGGCGGGACGGGTGGGGGCGACGGTCAGCGCGGTGACGTTGTACTTCGACCTGATCGACGCGAACGTCTCGTTGAGCCGGTAGAGCGCGACATCCGTGTTCGACATGGTGGCGTAGACGAGCTGATCGGCGCGCACCGTGCCCAGCGCGTTGCCCGTGTTGCCCAGCAGGGTGCCGGAGCGGGTGCTGGTGCGGTTCTGCAGCACCTGGCCGGCGTTGATGAAGCCGTTCTCGTAGCAGTGGCCGTTGGTGAGCATCAAGGCCCGGTCCGTGTCGGCCGACGACGGCCAGCGGACCAGGCTGCCCGAGCAGTTGTTCAGGGCGATCGTGGCGGTCAGGCCGGTGACGGACAGCGCCTGGGCGGGCGCCGGGCCGGCGACGACGCCCGCGGCGACGGCGAGGATGGCCGCGCCGGCTGCGAGGCTGCGTCTTGTGCGCATGGGGGATCCCTTCGTTGGGCTACGCGCGGCTGTCGTGGGCTGCACGCGTAGTCACCCATCAATGTGATTGGAACATCACATCGACGAACGTGCCCGTCAACGGCGGTGGACCCTTTGTCCTGCCCTGCGGTTCACTCCTCGATCGCGCCGCCGATGCGGCGCAGGTGGTGGCGGAAGGTGTACCGCGGGTCGGCGGCCCGGCCGGCCAGGTAGTCCTCGAACGCCGTCTGCTGCGCGAGTGTCTCCCCCGCCGCGATCCGGCGTGCCTGGTCGCGCTCGGTGCCGCGGATCGCCCGCGCGATGCCGAGAACCTCCTCGGCCCGCGCCGCCTCCAGCAACAGCACCCCGTCGTCGTCGGCCAGCACCAGGTCGCCGGCGGTGGCCAGGTGCGCCCCCAACCGCGCGCTGCGCAGCGCCTCGTCCTCGCGCGGGTCGACGCGCAGCGGGCCGAGCGGCAGCGCGCCGTAGCTGAACACCGGGACACCGATCTCGACCAGCTCGGCGGTGTCGCGGTGCAGCCCCCACACGACCAACCCGGCGACGCCGGCCGCGGCCGCCTCGAGCACGGTCAGGTCGCCGACGCACGCCTCGTCGGTGCGCCCGCCGTTGTCCACGACGAGCACGTCGCCGGGGCGCGCGTCGCGGTACGCCTCAAGGAACACGTCCACGCTGCCGTAATGCCGGGCCGGCAGCACGCGCCCGGCCAGCCGCGCCCCGGCGACGACCGGCCGGACCCCGGCGGGCGCGACCCGCGGCGGCACGCCGGCCCGGACGCAGGCGTCGGCGACGAGCGGGGTCGATAGGTCCGAGAAATCGATCACGGCGCCATCATGCCCCGCACCGGCGGGAACCGGCCGGGCCAATCGCGGCCGGGTGGCTCCGGCTCGGAGCGGCTCGGAGCGCCTCAGGGCAGGAGCGGGGCCAGCCGAGCGACCGCCGGCCGGGCCTCAAGGTGCAGCCGGGCCACGTTGATGCCGTCGTCGCCGAGCACCGCGAGCAGGGCCCGGTCGCCGACGGCGTACACGGTGAAGTACCCGCCCTCGCTGCGCAGCGTGGCGTCGCGGAACGGGCTCTGGCCGAGCACCAGGGCGCTCTGCCGGCCGAGGCCGAACGTGGTCGCGGCGAGCGCGGCCAGGTCGTGCGGCTCGATCACGGGCGGCAGGTCGTGGGTGACGAGCAGGCCGTCGACCCCGCCGATGGCCGCGCCGCGCACGCCCGGCACGCGCAGCCGCAGGTCCACAAGCTCCGTGCGGACCGCGGCGAGCGCGGCGGCCATCGGATCGACATTGGTACCGAAGGGCTGCGTGGCGCCGGCGCGGTTCTGCTCCGGCCGCCCCTCGCGCCGGGGCAGCCCGTCGGCGTGGGTCTCGGCCTCGAAGAACGTCACAGCTGCAGGCCCTCTTCGATGCCCCGCAACTGATGGCGGGCGAGCGCCAGGTTCGCGCGAGCCTTGGCCAGCGCCAGATACAGGAACAGCCCGCGCCCGTTGGCCGTGCTCAGCGGCCGGATGAGGTGGTACTGGCTATCGAGCGTGATCAGGATGTCCTCGACCCGATCGGGCAGCCCGAGCATCTCGATCGTGCGAAGCTTGGCCCGCACCACGTCGGTGTTGCCGGCCGCGGCCACCGTGATGTCGAAGTCCGGCCTGCCCCCGAGCGTGCCGAGCGTCATGCCACTGGTGTAGTCCACGAGCGCGACCGCAATCGCGCCATCGATGTTCATCGCGCTCTTCAGCGCGACGTCAAGGTTGCTGCTCAAACCTGCCTCCGCGGGCCGTTGCATCCGTCAGAGGTGGAGCCTGACACACGGCAATCATCGGGGGCAGGTTTCGAAACATCTTTCGGACGACCGGCTCATCGTCATGTGACCTGCCGACCGATACGCCGGTCACACAGGGTCGCGCCACCCGATCCCACCGTCGCGGGCACGGTCCCGGCGAGCGTCTGCCGCTCTTCCTCGACGTCAACGGCCCGCTGATCCCGTTCGGAGCCGCCGGGTGACGGCGGACTTCAGCCGGTTCGGCACCGCGTCGACCCCCGGTCGCGGCCCGACCGCGACGGACTTCGCCGCGGTCGGTGCGATGGCTCACCCGGGCCGGCTGCACACACGCGCACCGGCGACGACGGGCCGGACACCGGCGGGCGCGACCCGCGGCGGCACGCCGGCCCGGACGCGGGCGTCGGCGACAAGCGGGGTCGATCAGGACCACGGCCGGCCCGGGCTGCCAGGTGCGGCCGGGCCGGCCGGGGTGCGTCGCAGTCTCGAAGCAACGTCAGATCTGCAGACGCTCTTCGATGCCGCGCAAGTGGTGGCGGGCGAGCGCCAGGTTCGCGCGGGCCTTGACCAGCGCGAGATACAGGAACAACCCGTGCCCGTTGGCCGTGTTCAGCGGCCGGATCAGGTGGTACTGACTGTCGAGCGTGATCAGGATGTCCTCGACCCGATCGGGCAGCCCGAGCATCTCGATCGTACGAAGCTTGGCCCGCACGACGTCGGTGTTGCCGGCCGCGGCCACCGTGATGTCGAAGTCCGGCCTGCCCCCGAGCGTGCCGAGCGTCATGCCACTGGTGTAGTCCACAAGCGCGACCGCAATCGCGCCATCGATGTTCATCGCGCTCTTGAGCGCGACGTCAAGGGTGCTGCTCAAACCTGCCTCCGCTGAGCGTCCATCCGTTCGGGGTGGATCTTGGCATACGGAGATCATCGGCGCAGCTTTCGAAATTTCTTTCACATGACCGCCTCATGGCCGTGCGACCTCCGGCGCGACGCTCCCACCGCCGGGATATGGTTCGCCGGTGCCGGATCCCGCCGAGCGTCCACTGCTCTTTCTCGACGTCGACGGGCCGCTGATCCCGTTCGGAGCTCGCCTGCCGATCCCCGGCGATCGGCGGGGCGCGGCGGATTCGAGCGGGTCCGCCAACCCGCTGCTGGCCCGGCTCGATCCGCGGGACGGCCGGCGGCTGCTCGCCCTCGGGTGCGACCTGGTGTGGGCCACGAGCTGGTCGACCGACGCCAACGAGGTGATCGCGCCGCGGCTCGGCCTGCCGCCGCTGCCCGTGGTGGCCTGGTCCGACGCCGCCGACGAGGGCCCCGCCGGCCTGCACTGGAAGACGCGCGATCTGGTCGCATGGGCGGCCGGCCGGCGCTTCGTCTGGATCGACGACGAGATCTCCGGCGCCGATCGCGCCTGGATCGCGGCCCACTCACCGGCGCCCGCGCTGGCGCATCGCGTCGACCCCGGCAGCGGGCTCACCGCGGCGGACTTCACCGCGGTCGGGGCGTGGCTCGCCCGGGCCGGCGAAGCGTCCGCGATCGCCCCGGCCGATCCGGGCGGGCTGCGATCTCCGTCACGCGCCGAATAGGCGAAATGCGCGTTGACCGGAGGCATGCCTCAAGTTGCCCGGTCGTCGTACCGGCTCACGTTCGGTGTGCTCGCCGCCTCCACCGCGGCGTTCTCCATGCTGCAGTCGCTGGTCAGTCCCGTGCTCCCGGTCATCCAGCGGGACCTGCACACCAGCGCGGGCACCGTGACGTGGGTGCTGACCGCCTGGCTGCTCGCCGCCTCCGTCGCCACGCCGCTCATGGGCCGCGTCGGGGACATGATCGGCAAGGAACGGACCCTGCTGGCGTCCCTCGCCGCGATCGCCGCCGGGTGCCTGCTCGCGGCGCTCGCCCCCAACATCACCGTGCTCATCGTCGCCCGGGTCATCCAGGGCCTCGGCGGCGCGCTGTTCCCGCTGTCGTTCGGCATCATCCGCGACGAGTTCCCGCCCGGCCGCGTCGCTTCGGCGGTCGGGGCGATGTCGGCCGTCATCGCGATCGGCGGCGGCACCGGCATCGTGCTGGCCGGGCCGGTCGTCTCCGCGCTGAACTGGCGCTGGCTGTTCTGGATCCCGCTCGGCGTCGTCACCGTCACCGGGCTGCTCGCGTGGCGCTTCGTCCCGGCGCGTCGATCGGCACGGCGCTCATCAGCTCCATCCTGACCGGCGGCCTGCGCCCGGACGGCCTGCCGACGGAGTCCGCCTTCACCGCCGCCTTCGCGGCAACGGCCGTGGCCGCGGCGCTGGCCATCGTCGTGGCCCTGCTCGTCCCGCGCCGCCACACGCGGCACGGTGCGACGACGACCACGACCCCGGCCCTGCCGGAGACCGCCCAGGCGAAGCTGACCCCGGCCCGCGCATGACCGGGGCCACCCGACCAGCCGAGCGCACAACCAATCCCTGTCCCGACCGCCCGGCCGATGGATGCTACGGCGGGCAGGACCAGATCTGCAGGGTCGGGCCGTCGGCGGGCAGGTCGCCGGTGAGCGGGGCGCCGCCGTAGAGGTTCGTGGCCTCCGCGGTGCCGCTCAGGGCGACGGGCGTGCCGGGCGCGCGGCGGGCCAGGATCAGCAGCCGCTCGTCGTGGGTCTCGCGCCAGAACGCGACGGCGTCGGCGTCGACGTGGGCGAAGCGCAGGCCGCCGCTGCGCAGCGCCGGGTGCTTGCGGCGCAGGGAGAGCAGCCGGCCGTACCATGGCAGGGTTTGCAGGCTCTTGCGCCACGGCATCGGCGTGCGCGCCTCCTCGCCGCCTGCGCCGGTGAGGCCGAACTCGTCGCCGGCGAACATCATCGGCACGCCGGGCAGGGTGGCCAGCAGGCCGACCGCGACCTCCATCCGGCCCAGGTCGCCGACCACGGTACGGATGCGGGCGGTGTCGTGGCTGCCGAGCAGGTTCCACGAGTGCGTCCACGCGCGCCAGGACATGGTGGCCATCATCAGCAGCATGGTGCGCACCAGCGCGTGGCCGTCGCGGCGCGGCACGCCGCCGGGGACGCCGAGGAAGTCGGGCAGGTCGAGGTCGTCGGCGCGCAGCCAGCTCCACAGTGGACGCAGGAAGCCAGCGTAGTTCATCGTGCCCTGCCAGCCGCCGGCGTCGAGGTCCGCGCCGGCGCCGTGGGCGTGCTCGGCGACGAGCAGCGCGTCGGGGCGTGCGGCGCGGACCGCCTCGGCGATGAGCCGGGAGACCTCGTGGGTGAGGTCGTCGGCGGCCCGCCGGCCGGTCATGTTGGCCACGTCGACGCGCCAGCCGTCGAGGTAGCGCAGCCACCGCCGCACGATCGAGTCCGCGTCGGTCACGAAGCGCCGGCGCAGGCGGGCCGAGTGCCAGTTCAGCTTCGGCAGCGACGGGACACCGAGCCAGGACTCGTACCCGCCGTCGGCGCTCATGTAGTACAGGTCGGGCTGGTCGAACCACGGGTGCTCGACGCCGGTGTGGTTGGTGGTGAGGTCACCGACGAGGCGCATGCCGCGGGTGTGCAGGGCGTCGGCGAGGCGGCGCAGGGCCCGGTCGCCGCCGAGCAGCGGGTCGACGCGGTCGAAGGCGACGGCGTCGTAGCGGTGGTTGGAGCGCGCCGGGAAGAAGGGGGTCAGGTAGACGGTGTCGGCGCCGAGGTCCTGGATGTGGTCCAGGCGCCGGGCGATGCCGTCGAGGTCGCCGCCGTACCACTGCCTCGAGGCCAGCGGCCCGCGGCCGTCGACCGGCTCGTCCCAGTCGCAGCGCACCGCCCAGTCGGGGGTGGCCGGCGCGGTGGCGGAGCGGGCGAAGCGGTCGGGGAAGATCTGGTAGACGATCGCCTCGCGGGTCCAGGGCGCCAGGCCGTGGTGGGCGACGAGCCGGAAGTCGGTCTCGTCGGGGACGTCGTGGGCGAAGCGGCCGAGCACGGTGTACCAGTCGCCGTCGACGTGGAAGCGGTACCGGGTGACCGGGTTGCGCACGAGGATGCCGGCGCGCCACCACAGCTCGCCGCCGCGCCGCTCGGCGGTGGCGGGGGCGAAGCGGGGTTCGCCGTCCTCGATCGAGCGCACGTGCACGGCGCGCACGTCGGGGCCGGTGCGCAGCCACACGTCCACGACCGCGCCGAGCCGCGGGTTCTGGTCCGGCACGTACAGCGCCGAGCCGTCGTGATGCGTCCGTCCTCGCCCCTGCCGGTCGACGCCTTCGGCGCTGGACCTCATCCCTTCACCGCCCCCGTGGTCAGGCCCGACACGATGTAGCGCTGCAGCGCCTGGAAGACCACCACGGTCGGGATCGCGGTGAGCAGCGAGCCGGCGCAGAACATGCCGAAGTTGGCGTTGCGCTGGTCGGCGACGAGGCCGTAGAGGCCGACCGCGAGGGTCTTGGCGCCGTCGCTGTGCAGGAAGACGTTGGCCAGCAGCACCTCGTTGATGGTGGCGATGAAACCGAGCAGGCCCGTGACGGCCAGGATCGGCGCGACGAGCGGCAGGGTCACCCGGAAGAAGATCTGGGCGTGGCTGGCGCCGTCGATGACCGCGGACTCGTCGAGCTCCTTGGGCACGGTGTCGAGGAAGCCCTTCATGAGCCAGGTGTTCACGCCCAGGGCGCCGCCGAGGTACAGCAGCATGAGCCCCCACGGGCTGTCCAGGCCCAGCGCCGGGTAGAAGTCGCCGACCCCGGCGAAGATCAGGTAGATCGTCACGACCGACAGGAACTGCGGGAACATCTGGATGAGCAGCAGCGAGACGAGCCCGGCCCGGCGGCCGCGGAAGCGCATGCGGGAGAACGCGTAGGCGGCCAGGATCGACAGGAAGACGCCGGCGGCCGCGGCGATGCCGGCGATGAGCACCGAGTTGAGGTACCAGTGCGCGAAGTCGGTCTTGCGGAACAGGTCGGCGAAGTTGCCCAGCCCGGCCGAGGCCGGGATCAGGCCGGTCGAGCTCAGCGAGCCCACCGGGTTGAGGGCGGCGGAGACCACGAAGACGATCGGGAAGAGCGAGAAGGCGACGGCGAGCACGCCGACACCGTGGCGCCAGCCGGTGCGCCGGACCCAGGCGATGGTTCGAGCGGTCACGCGTAGACCTCCTCCTGCTTGCGGCTGCGGCGGAAGCCGATGACCGAGATGACGGCGACGATGGCGAAGATGTAGACCGACAGCGCCGCGGCGAAGCCGAACTGGGCGCCGGAGCCGCCGAACGCGAGCCGGTAGGTGTAGGTGATGAGCAGGTCGGTCGCGCCGATGCTGGAGTTGCCGGGCGGGAACGGCGCGCCCTCGGTGGTGAGGTAGATGGCGTTGAAGTTGTTGAAGTTGAACGCGAACGACGAGATGAGCAGCGGGGTGAGCGCGACGAGCAGCAGCGGCAGCGTGACCCGGCGGAAGCGCTGGGCGGTGGTGGCGCCGTCGATGGCCGCGGCCTCGGCCATCTCGCGCGGGATGGCCTGCAGCGCGCCGGTGGCGACGAGGAACATGTACGGGTAGCCGAGCCACAGCTGCACTCCGATGACGGCCAGCCGCGCGGTCCACGGGGTGCCGAACCAGTCCACGTGCAGCCCGGTGACCCGGTTGATGAGGCCGAAGTCCTGGTTGAACAGGTCGCGCCAGACCAGCAGCATGGCGAAGGACGGCATCGCGTACGGCAGGACGAGCAGGACCCGGTAGATGCCCCGCCCGCGCAGCCGGTCGGCCTGCAGGGCCAGCGCGCAGGCCAGGCCCAGTGCGAAGGTCACCAGCACGGAGCCGACCGCGAAGCCGAGGTTCCACACCAGGGTCTTGAGGAACGGCCCGGCGATGCGCGCGTCGGTGAGCACGCGGGCGAAGTTGTCCAGCCCGACGCTCACCTTCCAACCCTGCGCGAGGTGCTCGCCCTCGGTGCCGCCCCTGCCGACGAACTCGCCGGTCCGTTCGTCGGCGAACCACCGCGCGCCGGTGCCGCGGTCGGTGACGCAGTCGCAGCCGGCGTCGTAGAAGCGGGTGGCCAGGCCGGTGTACGCGCGGGTGAGGCCGGCGGCGCGGATCGCACCATCCGGTGTGGGCACCGTGAAGGCGAGCACCTCGTCGTTGCGCTGCGTCGCCCGGCCGAGGTCGAGCAGCTGGTAGCCGTCGGCGGCGCTGATCCGGCCGGCGGTGACGGTGACCGCGCCGGCGCCCAGCTCGTGCAGGCCCTGGGCGTCGCCGGCGAAGGCCTTGCCGTCCGGGGACAGCAGCAGGAACTTCAGGCCGCCGTCGTCCAGCGCCACCGACAGCGCGTACTCGGCCGAGCCGGGCACCCGCTGGACGGAGGAGCTCTGGACGGCGGTGATGGCGTCCTGCTTGGTGCCGCGGTGCCCGTCGCCGTAGTTGGTGAACGCGGTGGCGACCGTGTAGAGGACCGGGATCACCTGGAAGGCCAGGAGGAACAGCACCCCCGGGACGAGGTACTTCGCCGGGACCGGCCGCGGCGACAGGTAGATCGCGAAGATCAGCCCGGTGACGACGACGAGGACGGCGAGCCATCCCCAGGCGTGGGCGGCGGCGAGCGGGAAGGCGGCGTAGACCGCCAGCGCCAGGGCGAGCCCGAGCACGCCGACCTTCACGACCAGGCCCCGGAGGTACGTGTTCGTCATGGCGTACTACTTGCTGATCGCGTCGGTGATGGTCTTCGACGCGCCGGTCAGCGTGGCGGGCACATCGGCGCCGCCGACGATGGCCGCCTCCGCCTTGCCGAACGGGTCCCACACCGCGGCCATCGCCGGGATGGCCGGCAGCACGGCGCCGCCCTTGCTCGCGGTGAGCCACTTCTCGATGTCGGGGTCGCTGCCCTTGACCTGGTCCATGGCCGCGGTCAGCGCCGGCGGGCGCGGGTTGGTCTGGTACAGCGCCACCTGCAGGTCCGGCTTGGTGAGGTAGTTGGTGATGAACTCGTTGGCCAGGGCCTTGCTCTTGCCCTTGCTGGCCACGTAGAACGCCTGCACGCCGACGAACGGCTGCGCGGGCTTGCCGCCGGCGAAGGGCGGGATCGGCGTGATGTCGTACTTGATGCCGGCCTTCTTGATGTCGGCGACGGCCCACGGCCCGGAGATGAGGAACGGCGTCTTGCCGCCGGTGAAGGTCGGGATGGCGTTGTCGCTGTTGACCGAGCGGGTCAGGGCGCCCGCGCCCTTCTCGCCCAGCGCGGCGATCTTCTTGAACGCCTCGACCGACGCGGGCTTGTCGACACCGAGGTCGGCCGGGTCGTAGTCGCCGTTGGGCTTGGTGCCGAACAGGTAGCCGCCGGCCGAGCTGAACAGCGGGTAGATGTGGTACGCGTCGCCGTTCTGGCCGACCTGCAGCGACATGATGTTGCTGACCTTGCCCGAGTCCTTGAGCGCCTTGCCGGCCGCGACGAGGTCCTCGACGGTGGCCGGCGCGGTGGGCGCCAGGTCGGTGTTGCGGATGAGGGCGAGGTTCTCGATCGCGTACGGCACGCCGTAGAGCTGGCCGTTGAACGTGACGGCCTTGACCGCGACGTCGGCGAACGCGGACTTCTGCGAGTCCGGCAGCTGGATCGGGTCGATGGTGCCGTTCTGGACCAGGTTGCCGATCCAGTCGTGCGCGCCGACGACGATGTCCGGGCCCTTGCCGGACTGCGCGGCGGTCACGTAGTTGGTCTGCAGGTCCTTGGAGACCGCCTGGACCTGCACGTCGACGTGGTTGGCCTTGCCGAAGGTCTCGGCGAAGGGCTTGAGGGCCGCCGAGCGTTGGTCGTCCGCCCAGATGGTGAGCGTCGCGGCCGGCTGCGTGGAAGCGGTTTCGGGGGTTTTCGACGACCCGCAGGCCGTGAGGGTTAACGCGGCGAGGGCGAACACGCCGACGGCGCGCAGCGGGATGCGCATGGAAGCTCCTGTTCCAGGGGCTGGCCCGCGGCGGTGGTTGCGGCCGTCGCGCAGCCAGGGAAGGTGTGCCGGCATCGATACCAGGGGTGTCGATCGAATGCCGGTGGCGCAGACCGTAGCAAGGAGTTGCAAACATTGAAAGCCCTTCCATCCGACTTTCAATTTCGCGGTGCGGCCGCTTACTCTCGTCCCATGGCCATGGACGCTCCACGAGCTCGTCTCGCCGACATCGCCCGGCAGGCGGAGGTCAGCGAGGCCACCGTCTCGCGGGTGCTCAACGACCGGCCCGGGGTCAGCGCGGACACCCGGCACGCCGTGCTCACCGCGCTCGACGTGCTCGGTTACGAACGCCCCGAACGACTCCGCAAGCGCAGCGCCGGCCTCGTCGGTCTCGTGACGCCGGAGCTGGAGAATCCGATCTTCCCGCTGTTCGCGCAGGTCATCGAGTCCGCGCTGGCCCGGCACGGCTACACGCCCGTGCTGTGCACGCAGACGCCCGGCGGCGTGACCGAGGACGAGTACGTCGAGATGCTGCTGGAGCGCGCGGTCGCCGGCATCATCTTCGTCTCGGGCCTGCACGCGGACACCACCGCCGACCACGACCGGTACCGCAAGCTCATCGACCGCCCGCTGCCGATCGTCATGGTCACCGGGCTGGTGCCCGGCCTCGAGGCGGCGTGCATCTCGTGCGACGACGCGCGGGCCAGCGAGCTGGCGGTGGACCACCTCGCCTCGCTCGGCCACACGCGCATCGGGCTCATCTCGGGCCCCGAGCGGTACCTTCCGGTGCAGCGCAAGATTCTCGGGTACCGCGAGGCGATGCTGCGCCACGGCCTGGTCGACAACATCGAGCTGTCGCTGTTCGGCGTCGAGGGCGGGCACGCCGCCGCCGACCGGCTGCTCGAGCGCGGCGTCACCGGCCTGGTGTGCGGCTCCGACCTGATGGCGCTCGGCGCGGCGCGGGCGGCGCGCTCGCGGGGGCTGTCGGTGCCGCGCGACGTGTCCGTCGTGGGCTACGACGACTCGCCGCTGATCGCGTTCACCGACCCGCCGCTGACGACGCTGCGCCAGCCGGTGCGGGCCATGTCCAACGCGGCGGCGCAGTCGCTGGTCGACGCGATCAACGGGCAGCCGACCCCGCATTCGGAGTACCTCTTCGCGCCCGAGCTCGTCGTGCGCGGCTCCACGGGCATCGCGCCCCGCTGACGCTCCCACCCTCGATCCGGCGCGGTTGGCGGCCCGCGCCCGGACGGTCACGCCTCACGAAGGGACCAGTATGTCCAATATTTCCGATATATCGCCACAAACCCTCGACGCCATCGCCGACCTGGACGCGGACGCGGCGGAGCCGTGGTGGCGCACGGCCGTCATCTACGAGATCTACGTCCGCAGCTTCGCCGACGGCGACGGCGACGGCGTCGGCGACCTGATCGGGGTGCGCGAGCGCCTCCCCCACCTGCGCGACCTCGGCGTCGACGCGATCTGGCTCACCCCGTTCTTCCGCTCCCCCATGGTCGACGGCGGCTACGACGTGTCCGACTACCGCGACGTCGACCCCGCCTTCGGCACCCTCGCCGACTTCGACGCGATGCTGGCCACCGCCCACGACCTGGGTCTGCGCGTGATCATCGACCTGGTGCCCAACCACACCTCCAGCGAGCACCCGTGGTTTGCGCAAGCCCTGCAAGCCGGGCCGGGCGATCCGGCCCGGGCGCGGTATCACTTTCACCCGGCGACATCGGACGGTCACCCTCCGAACGACTGGGAGTCGGTGTTCGGCGGCCCGGCGTGGACGCGGGTGGCCGACGGCGAGTGGTACCTGCACCTGTTCGACCCCGCCCAGCCGGACCTGAACTGGGACAACCCGGACGTGCGGCTGGAGTTCGAGTCGGTGCTGCGGTTCTGGCTGGACCGCGGCGTCGACGGCTTCCGGGTCGACGTAGCGCACGGGATGGTGAAGGCCCCCGGGTACCCGGCGGCCGGCGCGACCGGCCAGATCGGCCTGCTCGGCCGGCGCGAGCTGCCGTACTTCGACCAGGACGGCGTACACGAGATCTACCGCGCCTGGCGCAAGATCCTCGACTCGTACCCCGGGCAGCGCATGGCCGTCGCCGAGGCGTGGGCGCCCACGCCGCAGCGGCTGGCCCGCTACACCGCGCCCGACGAGCTGCACCAGGCGTTCAACTTCGAGTTCCTGCAGGCGGACTGGGAGGACCCGGCGGCGGTGCGGGCGAGCATCGACTCGTGCGTCCACGCGGCCGAGTCGGTCGGCGCGCCGACGACCTGGGTGCTGTCCAACCACGACGTGCGCCGGCACCCGACGCGGCTGGGCTCGCCGCGCCGGGCCAACGCCGCGGCGCTGCTCATGCTCGCGCTGCCGGGCTCGGCGTACCTGTACCAGGGCGACGAGCTCGGCCTGCCCGAGGTGCTCGACCTGCCCGCGGACGCGCGCCAGGACCCGGTCTGGTTCCGCTCCGGCGGCACGGATCCGGGCCGCGACGGCTGCCGGGTGCCGCTGCCGTGGAACGCCGCGGCGCCGGCGCACGGGTTCTCCGCCACCGGCCGGTCCTGGCTGCCGCAGCCGGACTGGTCCGCGCTCGCCGCGGACGCGCAGGCCGGGGACCCGTCCTCCACATTGGAGCTCTACCGCGCGGCGCTCGCCCTGCGCCGCGAGGTGACCGGCCCGCTGCGGTGGCACGAGAGCCCGCCCGGCGTGCTGGACTTCTCCCGGGGCGACCTGCGCTGCGTCGTGAACCTCTCCGACGGGCCCGTCGCGCTGCCCGATCCGCCCGGTTCGCATGTGGCCCTGGCCAGCGGCACCGTCGCCGGCGGGACGCTCCCGGAGGACACCGCAGTGTGGATCTTTGCAAGAACTCCCAAATCTTCCTGAGAGTTTCGGCAGCTCAAGAGCCTGACGGGAGGTGTTTGCGGGCAAAATCTTGCAAGGTCCTTGACTTTCGGTTTCCACGAGGAACACGCTCAGCGTCAATCGATCCGGCCGCCACCGGATCGCCATGGCCCACCCCACTCCGCTACCGCCATTCCGGAGGGACCCGTGTACATACCCCGCCTGTCCAGACGTCTCACCAGGACTCTCGCCGTCGCCGCAGCGCTGCTGCTGGGCGCGGCGCTTGCCGTGCCGCTGCTGTCCGGCAACCGCAAGGCCGAGGCCGCCACCGGCGGCAACGACGTCATCGCCAACCTGTGGCTGTGGCCGTGGAACTCCATCGCCACCGAGTGCACGAACGTGCTCGGCCCGGCCGGCTACGGCGCGGTGCAGGTCGCCCCGCCGGAGGACTCGATCAGCGTCCCCGGCCACCCGTGGTGGGACATCTACCAGCCCGCCGCCTACGACCTCAACAGCCGCATGGGCACCCGGGCACAGTTCCAGAGCATGGTGAGCGCCTGCCACGCCGCCGGGGTCAAGGTGTACGTCGACGCGGTCATCAACCACATGACGGGCGCGAACCAGTCGAGCACCACCTCGTACGGCGGGGCGAGCTTCACCAACAACTACAGCTACCCGAGCGCCGGGTACAGCTCGTCGGACTTCCACTTCCACCCCGCCGACTGCCCACAGCCGGACAACCAGATCCATGACTGGAACAACCAGACCGAGGTCTGGAACTGCCAGCTGCTCAGCCTGTCGGACCTCAAGACCGGCAGCGACTACGTGCGGACGAAGATCGCCGGCTACCTCAACGACCTCATCTCGATCGGCGTGGACGGCTTCCGGATCGACGCGGCCAAGCACATGGCCCAAGCGGACCTGTCGGCCATCAAGGGCAAGCTCACCAAGCAGGACGTGTACTGGGCACAGGAGGTCATGCCGGGCGGCTCGGGCAACCTCGCGCCGTCGGCGTACGAGAGCATCGGCGACATCCTCGAGTTCAACTACGCCACCAACCTCAGGAACCAGTTCAACGGCAGCATCGCCAACCTGCAGACGTTCGGGCCGAGCTGGGGCCTCGAGCCCAGCGCGAAGTCCACGGTGTTCGTCTCCAACCACGACACCGAGCGCAACGGCTCGACGCTGAACTACAAGGCCGGCGCGACCGACACCCTCGCCAACGTGTTCATGCTGGCCTGGAACTTCGGCACGCCGAACGTGATGAGCTCCTTCACGTTCAGCAACAACGACGCGTCGCCGCCGGCCGACTCGGGCGGGTACGTGACCGCGGTGACCTGCGGCAGCGGCTGGGAGTGCCAGCACCGCCAGCGCGCGATCAAGAACATGGTGGGCTTCCGCAACGCCACCCGCGCCGACACGACCGTGGGCAACTGGTGGTCGGACGGCTCGAACGCGATCGCCTTCAGCCGCGGTACCAATGGATGGATCGCGATCGACAACGGCGGCGGCGCGGTGCCGTCGCGCACCTTCAGCACCGGCCTGCCCGCGGGCGTCTACTGCGACGTCATCCACGGCGACTACAACGCCGCCGCGCAGACCTGCTCCGGCCCGGCGGTCACGGTCGACGGCGCCGGCCGGGCCACCCTCGGCGTGGCGGCCAAGGACGCCGTCGCCCTGCACGTCAACGCCCGCGTCGGCGCCAACCCGACCACATCGCCGACCTCGTCGGCCTCACCCAGCACCTCGGCCTCACCCAGCACGTCGGCCTCGCCGAGCCCGTCGACCGGCGGCGTCTCCTTCACCGTCACCGGCGCCCCGAACGGCAACCCGATCTACGTCGTCGGGTCGGTCGCCGCGCTCGGCTCGTGGAACACCGCGGCCGCACTGCCGATGACGGCGAGCGGCTCGTCGTGGAGCACGACGGTGCCGCTGCCGGCGAACACGGCGATCGAGTACAAGTTCATCGCCAAGGACGCCGCCGGCAACGTGACGTGGGAGCCCGGCTCGAACCACACGTACACGGTCCCGGCCTCGGGCACCGGCAGCATCAACACGACGTGGAACGGCTCGTCCACATCCGCCCCCGCGGTCACCTTCAACGCCAACGTGACCACCAGCTGGGGGCAGAACGTGTTCGTGGTCGGCTCGATCCCGGCGCTCGGCTCGTGGAACACCGGCAGCGCGATCGCCCTGTCCTCGGCGAACTACCCGATCTGGTCGGCGACGGTGACCCTGCCAGCGAACACCGCGGTGGAGTACAAGTTCATCAAGAAGAACTCCGACGGCTCGGTGACCTGGGAGAGCGGCGCCAACCGCACCCTGAACACCGGCACAACGGCGCAGACGGTCAACGCGACCTGGAAGTAGTACCCCGGAAGGTGCGGCGTCCACTGTGGACGCCGCACCACCCCGGCGCCGCGCTCACCCTGACGTTTCCGCCAGGGCGGCTGCCAGACCGGCGAGACGGCCGAAGGCTCGGGCGAGTCCCACATGGTCGCCGTAGTCGCGGGATTCGACGATGGCGCCGTCTCGAACCCGTGTCACGAAGACGCACGGCAGCGCGAAGGAGCGGCCGTTCACCGAACCCTCGTAACTGAGCTCGAAGACGACCACCTCGGGGTCGGCGGTCCGGTGGACCTGCCCCACCGCCTCGAAGCGTTCGACCCGCTGCCCGAGGCCGGGGGCCTCGGCGAAGTGCCGGCGCAGCTCGGCCCGCGTGCGCAGCGGCGTATCGCCCAGCGGCGCCAACGGATGCCGCACGTCGGTGTGCTCGGCATACAGGCCGGCCAGGCGGTCGAGGTGCGTCTCCCGCTCCTGTTCGGTGAGGTGGCCGGCCACCAGCGCGCTGACACCGGCGGCGACAACGCGGACAACCTGTTCCGGCGTGGCTGGTCGTGACACGAAGCCTCCCGGTTAAACGAAGTCTGGACTTCGATTACTGTATCGAAGTCCAGACTTCGTTTAAAGTCCGGCCGCGACGAGATCGTGGGGATCTGCAGCTCCCATTAGGCGACGCGGCCGGCCCCGTCGAGGGCCGGTGTCAGCACTTCGGTGGCGACTTGGTCGCCGCTGCGGCCAGCGTCGTGGCGGACGGCTCCGGGGACGCCGGCGCGGAGGACTCCACGGTGGACGGCGACGGAGATGGCGACGGACCGCCGTAGAGCTGCGTCTGGGTCTGCTGGAAGTCCTTCTGGCCCAGCGCCAGGCCGTCCACGAGCGCCTGGTGGCCGTACCCGTCGGAGATCCGCAGCGTCACCGGGTCGCTCAGCGCGCCGAACGAACCCGTCCACGTGTTGTCCTCGCCGTGGCGCAGGGCGGCGAAGCCCGACGGCGTCTGCAGCTCCACAGTGGACAGCGGGTTGCCATGGTTGTCCACGACCACGCTCAGCGACGAGCGGGCGGTGCCGCCGCTGACCTTCACCCGCAGCGGCCCGACCTCGGGGTCACGGACGGTGGCGTACGTGACGGGGATGATGCCGGCGCTCAGCGCGCCGATACGGGCGAACGCGCCCTTGCCGAGGTCGACCTTGCCGGCCGGGCAGCCCGGGCACATGTCCACGACCTGTACGCGGGTGGTGCCGTTGGGCCCGGTCACGTCCAGGTAGGTGCCGCACGCGCTCCCGCCGGCGTACTCGGCGCGCCCGACCGCCGCGTATGCGCCCTCCGCGGGCGTGCCGAGGTTGCACATGCCGTTGCGCCCCGCGGAGTAGTGCGACGCGGAGCCACCGGCCGCGCACGCCGCGTTGCCACCAACCTGGGTCACGAGCACGACGGCCACCACGGTGGCGACGACGGCGGTGGCGGCGGGCACGATCCAGCGAAGGTGACGACGATTCACCTCCGGGATTGTACGGTCTGGCAATGCGCACGCCCGATCTCCGGCCGCACCGACGCCGGCATCGATGTGATCCACACCACGGGCTCGGCGGTCGAACGTTCGGCAACGAAAGACCGCCCCTGGTCGCCGTGCGGCGCAACGTCTTCGGCCGGCTCGACATCGCCGGGGAGCGGATCGCGGCCATTCTTGACGGACGGTGAATATGCGAAGGTGTTCATCGTGACGATGGTGGAACTCGCGGTCGGCTGGCTGGCCTCGCACCTGTGGAGCCGCGGCCGGGCGGAGACGGCC
>NZ_JBEPDB010000057.1:0-57396 GCF_040300025.1 Dactylosporangium sp. NPDC000555
GTACGTGCTGCGCAAGATGATCGAGGCGTAACCCGCTCCGGTCGCCAGGCGGCGGGGGGGGGGGGGCCCCCGCGCCCCCCCCCCGCCGGGGGCCCCCCCCCGCCCCCCCGACTCGACGACGAGCGCGTCGGCGCCGGTGCGCAGCACGACCGGCTGGCCCGGGCCGAGGTGCATGGGTCGGGCGCGGGTGAGCAGGCCGAGCCGGTCGTCGGGGCCGAGGTTGCTCAGCGCGGGCGTCTCGCCGATGAGCTGCTCCAGTTCGGCCCACTCGACCGGCGGCGGGCCGGGCAGCGGGCCGACTGCGGAGGCGACCGCCGAGGACGGGACCGACAGCAGGGTCGTGCCGGCCGTCATCCAGCCGAGCGCGGCCGGGGCGCCGGTCAGCGCGCTGGCCAGGCCGACGACGCCGCCGCGGCCGACGCGCTCGCGGACGCTGCCGGTCGGGTCGCCGGGGCGGCGGGCCTCCAGCGCGCCGTCGGCGACGACGAACACCGACGGCTGCGCGGCGCCGGCGAACACGACCTGCTCGCCGGTGCGCGGGTGCACCCAGCGGGCCTGCTCGGCGAGCTTCGCGAGGGTCTCGGGCGGCAGGCTGGACAGCGCGGACGCGGTCAGCGCGGCGAACCGGCGCGGCTGGTCGCGCACCAGCTTGCGCTCCCCGAGGCGGTCGCGCAGGCGCCGTCCGCGCCGCCGCAGCCAGCCGAGGAAGAGGTACACCACGGGCGCGAGCAGCGCCGCGCAGATCACGAACAGCAGCGCCCGGGCGAGCCACCCGGCGTTCCAGAGCCCGGTGACGACGCCGGCGACGCGGTCGGTGTACACGCGGTAGACGATGTTGATCGAGACGGCGATCCAGATGACGGCGAGCATGCCGTACAGCGCGACGAGACGCCCCTCACGGTCGAGCTCGCCGAAGCGCGGCGGGCGGCGGCGCAGCCGGGCGATCACCCAGGCGAGCCCGCGGGCCCGCAGGTTGGGCACCTCGAGCCAGTCCATCAGCAGGTAGTACCCGTCGAGCGCCATGAACGGGTTCAGGTTGAACAGGGCGTTGAGGTACCACGCGAAGGCCAGCTTGAACGTCCACGGCTCCAGCTCGGGGAAGAACACGCCCACGATCTGGCAGGTGCCGGCCAGGATCAGGCCGGTGGCCGGGCCGGCGACGGTGGTGACGATGCGGGCGCGCCGGCCGGCCATCCACACGTCGGTGGTGTCGACGAAGACCGAGGGGATCCCGAAGTACACCAGGAAGCCCGCCACGGGCACGCGCCGCCCGGCATGCTTGGCGCCCAGCGCGTGCCCGAGCTCGTGGCAGGCCAGCGCGAAGACGTTGAGCCCGAGCAGGACCAGGGCGCCGGTGAAGTACGAGTCGTTGGTGAGGAACACGGACTGGTCGGCGCGGAACCAGTTCCACACGAACACGCCCAGCCCGGCCAGCGCGACGAGGCCGGCGAGCACCGCGAACACCCGGGTGAAGAACAGCCGGCCGCCCGCCTTGTAGAGGAACGTGACGACGGGGTCGACCTTCGCGAGCACCATCCGGCGCCCCTGCGCGGTCGCGAGCAGCCCCTTGCCCAGCCGGATCGGCCACGGCTGGCGGTGCACCCGCTGCAGGCGGTGGTAGGCGTCGACGGGCAGCTCGTCGAGCATGCGGTTGCCGGCCAGGTCGGCGACGATCCGGGTCACCTGGTCCGGGGCGAGCCGGCCGGAGATGCGGGCGAACTCGGCGACGAGCCGGGCCACGGTGCGGCTGCCGTCCATGGACTGCGCGAGCTTGAACTCCTCCGGCGTGAGCCGCAGGTAGCTCGACTCGCCGCTGTCCGGCGAGCGCAGCATCACGTACTCGACGCCGCGGGCCGAGGTCAACGTGACCGCCTCGACACCCTCCCGGAGCACAGGACGCGCGCGCGCCGGGTTGAGCCGGTCCGACACCGCGTGCCATAATCCGGCGTCGGCGGGACCGAGCGGTACACCCGGGGCACGCCCGGCGAGGGCCTCCCAGACACTGATGCGCGTCTCAATGACGGCCACGGTCGCTCCTGTTCGGGCACTGATTCGGCCACGGACTCTAAGCGCGTTTCCACCGTGCTGGAAGGTTGCGTCCCGAACGTGACACTGCTTCGGCGAAGATGGCACCGTGTACATCCTCGCCATCGACCAGGGCACGACCTCCACCCGCGCGATCGTGTTCGACGCCGACGGCGCCATCGTGGCGCTTGACCAGCGCGAACACCGTCAGAGCTTCCCCCGCCCAGGCTGGGTCGAGCACGACCCGGTCGAGATCTGGCACAACGTCCAGGCGGTGTCGACCCGCGCGCTGGACCAGGCCGGCCTGTCCCGCGCCGACGTCGCCGCGATCGGCATCACCAACCAGCGCGAGACCACGATCCTGTGGGACGCCCGCACCGGCGAGCCGGTGCACCCCGCCATCGTCTGGCAGGACACGCGGACCGACGGGCTCATCCGGACGCTGGCCGGTGACGCCGGCCCCGACCGCTTCCGCGACCGCTGCGGGCTGCCGCTCGCGACGTACTTCGCCGCCCCGAAGGTCGTCTGGCTGCTGGACAACGTCCCGGGCCTGCGCGAGCGCGCCGAGGCCGGCGAGATCCGCTTCGGCACCGTGGACACCTGGCTCATCGAGAAGCTGACCGGCCGCCACGTCACCGACGTCACCAACGCCAGCCGCACGATGCTCATGAACCTGACCACGCTGGACTGGGACGACGACCTACTCGCCGCGTTCGGCATCCCGCGGGTCATGCTGCCCGAGATCGGCTCCTCGTCCTACGTCTACGGCGAGGCGAGGACCATGCTGCACGGCGTGCCCGTGGCCAGCGCCCTCGGCGACCAGCAGGCGGCCCTCTTCGGCCAGGCGTGCTTCGCGCCGGGCGAGGCCAAGTGCACGTACGGCACCGGATCCTTCCTCCTGCTCAACACCGGCGCCCGCCCCGTGTCCAGCGAGCGTGGGCTGCTCACCACGGTCGGTTACCGCATCGGTACGGCGGATCCGGTGTACGCCCTGGAAGGCTCCATCGCGATCACCGGCTCGCTCGTGCAGTGGCTGCGCGACAACCTCGGCCTCATCGGCTCCGCCCCGGAGATCAACGACCTCGCCGCGACCGTCGGGGACAACGGCGGCTGCTACATCGTCCCGGCGTTCGCGGGCCTGTTCGCCCCGCACTGGCGCCCGGACGCCCGCGGCGTCATCACCGGCCTGACCGGGTACGTCACCAAGGGCCACCTCGCCCGCGCGGCGCTGGAGGCGACCGCGTGGCAGGTCAAGGACGTGGTCGACGCCATGATGGCCGAATCGGCGGTGCCGCTGGAGACGCTCAAGGTCGACGGCGGCATGACCGCGAGCGACCTGCTCATGGGCTTCCAGGCCGACGTGCTCGACGTGCCGGTGGTCCGCCCGACGGTCGCCGAGACGACGGCGCTGGGCGCGGCGTACGCTGCCGGCCTCGCGGTCGGCTTCTGGCCGGACACGGACGCGCTGCGCGAGAAGTGGCACGTCGACCGCCGCTGGGAGCCGTCGATGGGCACCGAGGCTCGCGACCGGGGCCACGCCCTGTGGCTGCGTGCCGTAGAGCGGTCCTTCGGCTGGGCCGACTGAACGCCCCGGGCGGTGCGGCGCCGCCCCGGACGCGTCAGCCGGCCTGTGCCGTCAGCCCAGCAGCTGCTGCGCCGTGGCCTTCGCCGTGTTGCTCGAGATCGCGAAGCCCACGCCGATGTTGCCGGCCGTCGAGCCCGACGTGGCGATCGCGGTGTTGATGCCGATCAGCTGACCGGCGGTGTTGACCAGCGCGCCGCCCGAGTTGCCCGGGTTGATCGCGGCGTCGGTCTGGATGGCGCCCGGGATCTTCGTGGCGGCGGCGCGGCTGTCCTCGCCCTCGTCGATCGTGCGGTTGAGGGCGCTGACGATGCCCGACGTCACCGAGCTGTTCAGGCCCAGCGGGCTGCCGACGGCGAGGACGGTGTCGCCGACGTGGACGATGGAGCTGTCGGCGAAGGCCAGCGGCGGGTAGCTGCCGCCACCGGTGATCTTGATGACGGCGAGGTCCGTGGCCTCGTCGGTGCCGACGATCTGCGCCGTCGCGGACTTGCCGTCGGAGAAGCTGATCTGCACCGTGTTGCCGCGGGCGGTCGCGACGACGTGGTTGTTCGTCAGGATCGCGCCGCCCTGGGTGATGATCACCCCGGAGCCGACGGCCGAGCCGGTGTTGATCGACACGACGCTCGGCAGGACCCGGGTGGCGACGTTGGCGAGGTTGACCGAGCCGGACGACTGCGAGCTGGAGTTCTGCGCGCTGATGACCGTGTTGCTGCCCGCGGCCGGGCGCAACTGCAGGGCCGCGACCCCGCCGCCGATCGCCGAGGCGACGCAGAGCGCGACGGCGGCCGCCGCGGCGGCGATGCCCTTGCCGAGCCGGCGGCGGCCGCCGAACGGCGCCGGCACCGCGGTGACGGGCGTTACGTAGGGTGAGGAAGGCGGGTACCACTGCGGCGGGTGTTGCATGTGCGGCACGTACGGCGGCACCTGGCTCGACGACATGTGCTGGTGCGGTTCCTCGCCCGGCCCCGGCGCCCATCCCTGCTGTTCGCTCATGATTTGAGCTTGCCGACGGCAGCTTGCGGGCCACCGGGAGCGGCCTGGGAAGGGGCTGTGAGGGGAAGGCGAACCTGGAAGGTGGCCCCGCCACCGGGAGTGACGAAGACCGAGACGGTGCCGCTGTGCACGGCGACCAGCGCGGCGACGATCGCCAGGCCCAGCCCGCTGCCGCTGTGGGCGCCGCCGGCCTGGCGCCGGGTGCGGGCCTTGTCGACGCGGTAGAACCGCTCGAAGACCCGGGCCGCCTGCTCGTCGGTCAGGCCGGGCCCGTGGTCGCAGACCTCGATCAGGGCGTCGGTACCGTCACGACGCAGCCGCAGCTCGACCGGCGTCCCGGCCGGGGTGTGGGTGAGCGCGTTGGTCATCAGGTTGCCGACCACCTGCCGCAGCCGGGCCTCGTCGCCGTTGACCTCGATCGGCTCGTCGCGCTCGATGTCGAGGGCGATCTGCCGGTCGGGCGCGACCGCGCGGGCCGCGGCGACGGCGTCGCTGGCGATCACGCGCAGGTCCATGTCGGCCAGGCTGAGCGGGCGCTCCTGGTCCAGCCGGGCGAGCAGCAGCAGGTCCTCGACGAGCAGCCCCATCCGGGAGGCCTCGTCCTCGATGCGGCGCAGCAGCGCGGCGGTCTCCTCGGGCTGGCGGGCGGCGCCCTGGCGGTACAGCTCGGCGAATCCCCTGATCGTGGTGAGGGGCGTGCGCAGCTCGTGGGAGGCGTCCGCGATGAACTGCCGCATCCGGTCCTCGGATGCCTCGCGGATGCGGAACGCCCCCTCGATCTGGCCGAGCATCGTGTTGAGCGCGGCGGCCAGGTGGCCCATCTCGGTCTCGGGCGGGCTCTCGGGCACGCGCTTGGTCAGGTCGCCGGCGGCGATGGCCGCGGCGGTGCGCTCGATCTCGCGCAGCGGCTGCAGGCTGGTCCGCACGATGGTCACACCGACGGCGGCGATCACGACCAGCACGCCCGCGCCGATGAACAGCTCCGCGGCGACGAGCTCGTCCACCGCGTTGTCGATCATCGAGAGGTTTTCGGCGACGCCGAGCACGGTGTGGTCGCGCTGGGTGATGAAAACCCGCCAGCGCTCGCGGGTGCCCGGCGCCCGGACGGTATACGGCTCGCCGAGGCGGTCCAGCAGCTCCTGCCCGGTGGTGGGCAGGGGCGGCCGGGCGCCGTCGTCCGGGACGCCGACCGAGGCCAGGACCGGGGTGCCGTTGCTGTCGGCCAGCCAGAAGAAGAAGTAGTTGCTCGGTACCACCGACTCGGTCTGCTGGCGCAGCCGGTTGATGTCGACCGTGCCCGCGAGCGTGCGCAGCTGGTTGTCGACCTTGTCGATCATCGAGCTGCGCATGACGAGCGCACTGGCGATGCCGATGACCAGCAGCGCCATGGTGACGAGCGTGAGTACCGCCGCGACCAGCCTGACGCGCAGCGGTACGTCGGAGATGAACCGCACCGACGGGCCCCGGGTCAGACAGGCAGGCGCAGGACGTAGCCCACGCCACGCAGCGTGTGGATCAGGCGCGGCTCGGCGATGTCGACCTTCCGGCGCAGATACGAGATGTAGGACTCGACGATGCTGTCGTCGCCGCGGAAGTCGTAGTTCCACACGAAGTCGAGGATCTGGGCCTTGGACAGCACGCGGCCGGCGTTGAGCATCAGGTACCGCAGGAGCTTGAACTCCGTCGGGGACAGCGCGATCGTCTGTCCGGCCCGGCTGACCTCGTGGGTCTCCTCGTCCAGCTCGAGGTCGTGGAAGACGAGCCGGTTGGGCCCCGGGTCGCCCGCGGTGCGGCGCAGCACGGCGCGGATGCGGGCGGTGAGCTCCTCGAGACTGAACGGCTTCGTCACGTAATCGTCGCCGCCGAGCGTGAGGCCGCGGACCTTGTCCTCGGTGCCGTCGCGCGCGGTCAGGAAGACCACCGGGAGCCGCACGCCGCCCTCACGGAGCCGTCGGATGACCTCGAACCCGTCGAGGTCGGGCAGCATCACGTCGAGCACGACGAGGTCGGGCTTGCTTTCGCGGGCCGTGGTGACCGCCTCGCTGCCGGTGGTCACCACGTCAACCGCAAAACCGGCAAAGCGCAGGCTGGCGGAGAGGAGCTCGCGGATATTCGGGTCGTCCTCGACCACGAGCAGCCTCGCCTCAGCCTGCGCCACGCCTGGCGACGATGCACCCCCGGATTGTGCTACGCCGCCTCGTACCCCCATGCGCATATTTTTCCGCCCTCCGCTGGAGTAGGGCTGGTGGTTGCCTGGGAAGTTCCTGGGCACCCGTTGTCACCTACCGCAGCAAGCGTCTCACCTGGTCGATCGCTCCGTCCAACACCACGAGGGTGGCCCGCATCGTCTCCTGGCTCGCCCGACCCGCGCGGGCCAGCCGGCGCACCTCGGCGAGCAGCAGCGCGGCCTTGTCCTCCAGTTCGCCGACCACGTCGGAGGGCGGCTGCGGCGGGCGGGTGCTCGCCGAGCCCGGCCGGGGTGGATACCCCCAGCCGAACGAGGCCGGCCCCGGCGGCGCGCTGCGCACCTGGCGGCTGGCCTCCTTGAGCTCCCGCTTGAGGTCGCGCACCGAGCCGCGCACCCCCTGCTCGACCTCGTCGGCCAGCGTCGAGAGGTCGGCGAGCGAGGCGTTGATGTCGGCCTCGAGCGACTCGAGCTCCCGCGCACGGCGCTGCAGCTCCTCGATGCCGGCCGCGGTGATCTGGTAGACCTTGCGCCCGCCCTCCGCTGTGTGCGTGATGAGGCCGTCGGCCTCCATGCGCTGCAGGCGCGGGTAGATCGTGCCGGCCGAGGGCGCGTAGAGGCCGTGGAACCGGTTCTCCAGCAGCCGGATGAGCTCATAGCCGTGCCGCGGGCTCTCGTTGAGGAGCTTCAGCAGGTACAGCCGTAGCCTGCCATGGCTGAACACCGCACTCATGTTCCCACTGCTTCCTCATCGTCGACGGGCCGCCGCAACAACGAGATCGTGCCAGACGTCGCATTGGCGGCCAGATACCCGCCGGTCCCTGTGCCGAGCCGTCCGGTGACCGTGTTCCTGCTGTGCTGGTCGAGCTCGGGAAAGGCGTTCACGACGTGGCCGGAGATCGCGTTGAGGCGCACCCGCAGGTCGCTGTCCTCGCGCACCCGGGCGGTGATCTCCCCCGAGACGGTGTCCAGGTGGACCTCCGTGCCCGCGGGCGGGTTGTCCAGGTCGCACGTCACGGAGCCAGAGATGGTACGCGCACTGACCTTCCCCGCCGTCGAGTCCGCCACCACGATCTCGCCCGAGACCGTCTCCAGGTCGACTTCGCCCCCGAGCGTCAGCCCCTCGATCGACCCCGACACCACCTTGCCGGCCACCCGCCCGTCGATGCCGAGCAGCGTGATCCGCCCGCTGGTGACGTCGACGCTGGCCCCGTTGCGCAGCGAGGACGCGACGATCGTCCCCGAGGCGACGTTGAGCCGGACCGTCGCCTCCATCGGCACGACGATCGAGATGTCGACCTTGAATCGCGAGCCGAACAGCCACCAGAGGAACCCCGGCCACCCCTTGGGAAACTCGTGCGAGATCGTGAGCACGCCGCCCTCGAGCGTCATGTCGACGACCCGGTCGCCGATGCTCGACACCTCGACGCGGGCCGGCCCGTCGGCCCCGACGACGTTGAGCCGCCCGGCCACCAACGAAACGCTGAGGTCGGTGACGTCCTCCCCCAGCACGAGCCGCTCGGGCTCGTTGATCTTCCACGCGGTCATCGCGCACTCCTCGCTCGCTCCTGCTCATGAGCGTAACGCAAGACGCGATACATCGCGACTGTCAATCACGACACACGGTCGCGGCGCACCGCGGACCGGGTATCAGGCGGCAACCACCGCCGTCGCGGCTCGGGCCAGGACGCGGCGGGCGTGGGTGTGCGGGTCGCACGGGGCCGGGTGCAGCTTCGGGTGGGCGCGCAGGTTGACCGACAGGTCGCGGGCCGCCACCACCCGCTTGATCGAGGCCAGCAGGGTCTCGTCGCCGATGAACGCGGCCACCGTGGACACCACGCCGGACTGGGCGAAGGTCAGGCGGACCGGCACCACCGGCACACCCGCGTCCACCGCGGCCTGGAACATCGCCGGGCGGAACGTGCCGCCCATCCGGCCACACCACGTGGTGCCCTCCGGGAAGACCGCCACGACGCCGCCCGCGGCGATGTTGCGGCTCACCTCGGCGACCGTGGCCGGCAGGCTCTTCGGGCGGGACCGGTCGACGAAGACCGTGCCCAGCGTGGCGGCCAGACGGCCGATGAGCGGCCACGACCGTACCTCGCGCTTGGCCAGCAGGCGGGCCGGAGCGTGGGCGAGGATCACGATGACGTCGAGCCACGACACGTGGTTCGCCACGAGCAGGGCGCCGGCCTGCGGGATCCGCCCGCCGGCGGAGTGCCTCACGCCGAGGGCCGCCAGCACGGCCCGGGCCAGGCCGCGCTGGGCCAGGACCAGGTGGCGCTGCGGCAGCAGGGCCAGGACCGGCACCGACAGGGCGGCGAAGAGGAGCACGGCGCCGGTGAAGAGGATGCGTTTCGCCATGATCAGCCGCGGCACGACGCGGGCCGCGGGCTCGGGCAGGCAGTCGGTGCCACACGTCGAGCGGGGCAGCCAGAGGCTGTCCATGACAGCCATGGAGCTCACCCCTGCCCGAGGAAGTGGCGCATGTACCGCGGGTTGACCCGATCCAGCGACAGCAGCACGTAGAAGTCCGCGCAGTCGAAGTCGGGGTCGTGGGCCGGCGCGCCGCCCACCCAGGCACCCAGGCGCAGGTAGCCCTTGAGCAGCGGCGGCACGTCGACCTTGGCGGGCGGCTCGACGCCGGCGGCCTGGGTGTTGATCCACGGGTTGCGCGGCCGCACCCGCCAGGCCGGCGGCACCAGGTGCTTGCGTCGTGCCAGGTCCCACACGCCCGCGGCGGTCGCGCCGCCGTCGGCCAGCGGCACCGACGCGCAGCCTCCGAGCCAGCGGTGCCCGTGCAGGTGCATGTACCGCGCGATGCCCGCCCACATCAGGTTGATGACGGCGCCGCTGCGGTGGTCGGGGTGCACGCAGGAGCGGCCGGTCTCCACCAGCCCGCCGCGCAGCTGCGCGAGGCCGGCCAGGTCGAACTCGGTGTCCGCGTAGAGGCCACCGGCCGCGACGGCGCGGTCCGGCGGGAGCATCCGGTAGGTGCCGACGACGTCGCCGGTGAGCTCCTCGCGGATGATCAGGTGGTCGCAGTACTCGTCGAACGGGTCGGCGTCGAGGCCCGGCTCGCTGCTGTGCAGGGTGGCGCCCAGCTCACCGGCGAAGACGTCGCGGCGAAGCCGTTGTGCGGCCCTGACCTGGGCGCCGTCGGTGGCCACCAGCAGGGTGTAGCGCTGCAAGTCGCCCAGCTCTTGCGGGCCGGCGGCGACGGCAAGAATCGTCATGTCTTCGGTGTAGGCGTCGACCCCTGCGGATGGCTGACGCTGACTGGTTTCCCTGATGGCGTGCTGGTGAACTGTGGTTACCGTGGTCAGCCATGGCGGGATATTCAGGCACACCGTTACCCAAGAAGCTGGGTGTCACCGCGGGGCATCGCGTCCTGCTCGACGGCGCGCCGCCCGGGTTCGAGCTGCGTGAGCTGCCCCCGGATGTGGTGGTGCACCGCCGCCCCGCGCCGGGACTGTACGACGTCATCGTGCTCTTCTGCCCGGACCAGGCCCGCCTGCGCCGGCGCTGGCAGGTGCTGCACCGGCTCACCCCGCCCGCCGGCGCGCTGTGGGTGGCGTGGCCGAAGCGCTCCTCGGGGCTGACCACCGACCTGGACGAGTCGGCCGTGCGCGGATACGCGTTGGCCAACGGCCGGGTCGACGTCAAGGTGTGCGCCATCGACGAAATATGGTCGGGCCTCAAGCACGTCATCCGGGTGGCGGACCGTCCGCCGGCATAGCGAAACCCGGACGATTCCCCCGATACGCGCAGGCCGGGCCGACGGACGTGTCCGGACATGCCATATTGACGGCTTCACTTGCCTCACGGAGGGAGCGGCGCGTTGTCCAACGGGCAGATCGTCGTCTCCGGCTTGACGAAGCAGTACCGCAACGTCAGAGCCGTCGACAATTTGTCGTTCGTGGTCGAGCCGGGCCGCGTGACCGGGTTCCTCGGGCCGAACGGCGCCGGAAAGACCACCACCCTGCGCATGGTGCTCAACCTGGTCACCCCGACCGCCGGCACCGCGACCATCGGCGGTCAGCGGTATGCCGACGCGGCCGAGCCGCTGCGGCTGGTAGGGGCGATCCTGGAGGCCTCCGCCGCGCACAAGGGCCGCTCCGCGCGCAACCACCTGCGCTGCGTCGCGGCCGCCGGCGGCTTCCCGGCCCGCCGCGTCGACGAGGTCCTGGAGCTGGTCGGGCTCACCCCGGCCGCCAAGCGTAAGTTCCGGGGGTATTCCCTGGGCATGAAGCAGCGCCTCGGCATCGCCCAGGCGCTGCTGGGCGATCCGCAGGTGCTGATCCTCGACGAGCCGGCCAACGGCCTCGACCCCGAGGGCATCCGCTGGATGCGCGGGCTGTTGCAGGGCCAGGCCCAGCAGGGACGCACGGTGCTGGTCTCGAGCCATCTGCTGTCGGAGATGGAGCTCCTCGCCGACGACGTCGTCATCATCGCGGCCGGCAAGCTGATCACCCACGGCCCGGTCGACCAGATCGTCGGGCAGGGCTCGGCCCAGGCCAGCGTGCGGGTCCGCACGCCGAACATCCAGGAGCTGGTCACGGCCGTGCGCGGCGCGGGCGGCGCGATCAACCCCAACGGCAACGGCTCGCACATGGTCACCGGCCTGGACGCCCCCGCCGTCGGCAAGCTGGCCCTGCAGGCCGGCGTGGAGCTGCACGAGCTGGTCGCCGAGCGCCCCGACCTGGAGCACGTCTTCCTCGAACTGACCCAGGGAAGGGCGGCCATCCGATGATCCGGCTCATCCGCAGCGAGCTGATCAAGCTGCGCACCACCAACACGTGGTGGATCTTCCTGCTCTGCTCCCTGGTGTTCTCCGGTCTCGCACTGCTGATCAACATCGCGCAGACGGACCAGGACTTGCACATGCCCGAGTGGGCCGACCGGGAGCTGCAGGGGCAACAGGATGAGTCTTCCGAGGGGGCAAGGGCGGCGGCCCTGGCCGAGCGGGACCGGGTGCTGTTGTCCCGCTCCGCGGCCGGGCTGGCCAGGCACGCCGCCGCCATCTACACATCGGGGCAGTTCTTCGGGCTGCTGATGGTGATGCTGCTGGCCATCCTGCTGATCACCAACGAGTTCTACCACCAGACCGCGACGGCGACGTTCCTGGCGACGCCGAAGCGGACCAGGGTCATCGTGGCCAAGCTGATCACCGGGGCCGCGATGGCGTTCGCCTTCTGGCTGATCGCCACCGCGATCAACCTGGTCGTCGGCGGGATCTTCTTCGCCAACCTGGGCTACTCCAACAGCCTGGGCAACTGGACCGCGCAACAGGCGATCCTGCTCAACCTGCTGGTGTACGTGCTGTGGGCGATCTTCGGCATCGGCGTCGGGGTGCTGCTGCGCAGCCAGATCGGGGCCACCATCACCGCCGCGGTGCTCTACACCGTCGGCACCTATGCGGCCATGTTCACGCTGACCCTGATCCACGAGTACCTGATCAAGGAGGACTGGGTCCTGCAGGCCGCGGTGTACATCCCGCCGTTGGCCTCCGAGCACCTGGTCAGGGGGCTGTCGGAGCTCAGCGACAGCCACCTACCGGCGCGCTGGGTCGGCGCGGCGATCCTCATCGGCTACGCGGTCGTCCTGGGCACGATCGGCACGCTGGTCACGCGCAAGCGCGACATCGCCTGACCGGCGGCGATCAAGACTTCGGCAAGATTTGGGGTGCAAGATCTAGGACAGTTGTGGCCGCCATTCGGCGGCCACAACTGTAAGGGCGGGCAGACCGGCGTCGTCTACATGGTCACTCCCGGCGGCGTCGGCGACGAACGCGCGTTAGGTAGCGCGTAGCCTGGACCCGGACATCCGTAACCCCCAGCAACTCGCGTTTGGAAGAGGCGATCAAGAGCCGTGTCGACCCAAGCGACCAACTCGCAGGAGAATCCGCTGGCAGGATTTGGCCCGAACGAGTGGATCGTCGAAGACATGTACCAGCGGTACCTCGCCGACCCGGCCAGCGTGGACTCCGCGTGGCACGACTTCTTCGCCGACTACAAGCCCGCCCCGGACGTCGCCCAGGCGTCCGCCGTCGCGGCTGAGCCGGCTCCCGCTCCCGCGCCCGCGAAGCCCGCACCCGCGAAGCCCGCGGTCGTGAAGCCCGTCGAGAGGCCGGTTGAGAAGCCGGTCGAGAAGGTCGAGAAGAAGGCCGTCCCCGCCACCAAGCCCGCGCCGACCAAGGAGACGCCCGCCCCCGCCGGCGGCGCGAAGCGGGTCCCCCTGCGCGGCGTGGCCGCTCGCATCGTGCAGAACATGGACGCCTCGCTGGAGGTGCCGACCGCCACGAGCGTGCGCGCCGCGCCGGCCAAGCTGCTGTCCGACAACCGGATCGTGATCAACAATCACCTCGCCCGCGGTCGCGGCGGCAAGGTGAGCTTCACGCACCTAATCGGATACGCACTGGTCCGGGCCCTGGCCGCGCACCCGGAGATGAACAACAGCTTCGCCGAGGTCGACGGCAAGCCCACCCTGGTGCAGCCCGAGCGCGTCAACCTCGGCATCGCGATCGACCTGGCCAAGCCGGACGGGTCGCGCACGCTGGTCGTGCCGAGCATCAAGGCCGCCGATACCATGGACTTCCGCCAGTTCTGGTCGTCCTACGAGGACACGGTGCGCCGCGCCCGGCGCAACGAGCTCACCATGGACGACTACGCCGGCACCACCATCTCGCTGACCAACCCGGGCGGCATCGGCACCGTGCACTCGATGCCACGGCTCATGACCGGCCAGGGCGCGATCATCGGCGTCGGCGCGATGGAATACCCGGCGCCCTACGCCGGCATGTCCGACGAGACCCTCGCCGACCTCGGCATCAGCAAGATCATCACGCTGACCAGCACCTACGACCACCGCATCATCCAGGGCGCCCAGTCCGGCGAGTTCCTCAAGGTGATGCACGAGCTGCTGCTCGGCGAGCACGGGTTCTACGACCAGATCTTCACCGCGCTGCGCATCCCGTATGAGCCGGTGCGCTGGGTGCGCGACGTCGCCCGCACCTCCGAGGGCCAGATCGACAAGGCCGCCCGGGTCGTGGAGCTCATCCACGCGTACCGTGTGCGCGGCCACCTGATGGCGGACACCGACCCGCTGGAGTTCCGCATCCGCCGCCACCCCGACCTGGACGTGCTCGAACACGGGCTCACGCTGTGGGACCTCGACCGCGTGTTCCCGGTCGGCGGGTTCGCGGGCAAGCAGAAGATGAAGCTGCGGGCCGTTCTCGGCGTCCTGCGCGACTCCTACTGCCGCCGCGTCGGCGTGGAGTACATGCACATCATGGACCCGGAGGAGCGGCGCTGGATCGCCGAGCGGGTCGAGAAGCCATACGAGAAGCCGAGCCCCGAGGAGCAGAAGCACATCCTCAACCGGCTCAACTCGGCCGAGGCGTTCGAGACGTTCCTGCAGACCAAGTACGTCGGCCAGCGCCGTTTCTCGCTGGAGGGCGGCGAGTCGCTGATCCCGCTGCTGGACGAGATCCTGCAGAACTCCGCCGAGAGCGGGCTGGACGAGGTCGTCATCGGCATGGCCCACCGCGGCCGGCTCAACGTGCTGGCCAACATCGTCGGCAAGCCCTACGAGAAGATCTTCTCCGAGTTCGAGGGGCACCTCGACCTCAAGTCCGCGCACGGCTCCGGCGACGTGAAGTACCACCTGGGCATGACGGGCAAGTACACCCACCCGGACGGCGAGCACGCCACCACGGTGTCGGTCGTGGCCAACCCCTCGCACCTCGAGGCGGTCAACCCGGTGCTGGAAGGCATCGTGCGGGCCAAGCAGGACAAGATCGACCTCAAGCTCGAGGGCTACACGGTCCTGCCGCTGTTGGTGCACGGCGACGCCGCGTTCGCCGGCCAGGGCGTGGTCGCCGAGACGCTGAACCTGTCGCAGCTGCGCGGCTACCGCACCGGCGGCACGGTCCACGTCGTCGTCAACAACCAGGTCGGGTTCACCACCGCGCCGGAGTACTCGCGCTCCTCGCTGTACTCGACCGACGTCGCCCGGATGATCCAGGCGCCGATCTTCCACGTCAACGGCGACGACCCCGAGGCCGTCGTGCGCGTGGCGCGGCTCGCGTTCGAGTATCGCCAGGCGTTCAACAAGGACGTCGTCATCGACCTCGTCTGCTACCGCCGGCGCGGCCACAACGAGGGCGACGACCCGTCGATGACCAATCCGTTGATGTACGCGATCATCGACCAGAAGCGCTCGGTCCGCAAGATCTACACCGAGGAGCTCATCGGCCGCGGCGACATCCCGATCACCGAGGCGGAGGCCCTGCTCAAGGACTACCACGAGCAGCTGGAGACGGTCTTCAAGGCCACCCGCGACGCGTCGTCCTCGCCGGCCGCGCGGCTCACCCGGCTGCGGAAGCCGGAGCCCGAGCCGGTGGTCGCGACCAAGATCGACGAGTCGGTGCTCCGCGCGATCGGCGAGGCCCACGTGAAGCTCCCCGAGGGCTTCACGCCGCACAAGCGCGTGCAGCAGCTGCTCGACCGGCGGGCCAAGATGGCCATCGAGGGTGACATCGACTGGGGCTTCAGCGAGATCATCGCCTTCGGCTCGCTGGTCTACGACGGCGTCACGGTCCGGCTTTCCGGCCAGGACTCGCGCCGCGGCACGTTCGTCCAGCGCCACGCCGGGATCGTCGACGCCGAGACCGGCGCCGACTACATGCCGGCGTCCGCCCTGGTGCGCGACAACGCCAAGCTTTTTGTCTACGACTCCCTGCTGTCGGAGTTCGCGGCGATGGGCTTCGAGTACGGGTACTCGGTCCAGAACCCGGACGCGCTGGTCATGTGGGAGGCGCAGTTCGGCGACTTCGTCAACGGCGCGCAGTCGATCGTGGACGAGTTCATCTCCTCCGGCGAGGTGAAGTGGGGCCAGCTGGCCTCCGTCACCCTGCTGCTGCCGCACTCGCACGAGGGCCAGGGCCCGGACCACACCTCGGGCCGCCTGGAGCGTTACCTGCAGCTGTGCGCCGAGGACAACATGCGCGTCGCCGTGCCGACCACCCCGGCCAACCACTTCCACCTGCTGCGCCGCCAGGCGCTGTCGCCGAAGAAGAAGCCGCTGGTGGTCTTCACGCCGAAGTCGCTGCTGCGGCACCGGCTGTGCGTGTCGGGCGTGGAGGACTTCACCACCGGCACCTTCCAGACCGTGCTCGGCGATCCGGGGATCAAGGGCACCGCGCTCGACCCGGCCGCCGTGAAGCGGGTCCTGCTGTGCTCGGGCAAGGTCTTCTACGACCTGCTCCAGGCGCGCACCGACCGCGGCATCACCGACACCGCGATCATCCGCGTCGAGCAGCTCTACCCGATGCCGATCGACGAGCTGCGGGGGGCGCTGGAGCGATACCCGAACGCGGTGGACTTCGCCTGGGTCCAGGAGGAGCCGGCGAACCAGGGCGCCTGGTCGTTCATCGCGCTCAACCTGCTCGAGCACCTGCACGGCGTCGGCCTGCGCCGCATCTCCCGCCCCGCCGCGGCCGCCCCGGCGGTCGGCTCGACCAAGCTGCACGACGCCGAGCAGCAGGCCCTGATCGAGGCCGCGCTGCCGAAGCGCTGACGGCGACCCGCATTACCGGGGGCACGGCGGCGACGCCGTGCCCCTTCGCTTCTTCCGTCTTCTTCCGTGGAGGCTTCCGCACATGTACTTCACCGATCGCGGCATCGAGGAGCTCGCCGAACGCCGCGGCGAGGAGGAGGTCACGATCGAGTGGCTGGCCGAGCGCCTGCGCGACTTCGTCGACCTCAACCCGGAGTTCGAGACCCCGATCGAGCGCCTGGCCGTCTACCTGGCCCGCCTCGACGACGAGGACGACGACTGACTCGCACCTCTCGCCACACCGGGCCGCCCACCCGTTGAGGCCTGCGGCATTCCGGGTGAGGCCATTCCACCGGCCTATTTCCCGAAAAATCGGATATTTCGGGCACTCTATAGAGATACAGAGTGAACGGGCGATCCCCGCGAGGGTAGCCGTCTCCGCCAAATGGGTCATCCGCAGGCAACCTGGTGTAGTCCGGCAGGCCAATCGTTTGTCCCCGCTCGGGCGATAACGGCGTACCACGGCGCGCCTTTACATTCTTGACGTGCCTACGCGCCGCACACGGACCGCAACCACGTTGCTGTTGATCGCCGCCCTCTTCATCGCGGGCGGCGCCCTTGCGGCGTCCGGCTCCGACAACAACGGCGCCCCGTTCGGCACGCCCGCCGGCGCCACCGCCGTCGAGTCCGCGCCGCAGGTTCCGCACGCGGTCGGCGTCCGGCACTTCGCGTTCGCACGCGGCAAGGATCGGCCGCTGCCCACGACCGTGTGGTACCCGGTGCGCGGCTCCGCCCGCCAAGCCCGCGGCCGCACCCAGCTCGACGCGGCGCCGCTGCCCGGCGCGTTTCCCCTGCTGCTGTGGAGCCACGGCTTCCACAGCAACCCGCAGTCGCAGGAGGGCATGACGAAGCTGCTGGCCGAGGCCGGATACATCGTGGCGGCACCCGCGTACCCGTTCACGAAGAAGGACGTGCCAAAGTTCGACAAGACCGACGTGCCCAACCAGGCCGTCGACGCGTCGTACGTCATCACGCAGCTACTCGGGACGGCCAACCCGCTCGCGGCGAGCATCGACCCCGATCGGCTCGGCGCGATCGGGCACTCCGGCGGCGGCACGACCACCAACTGGCTGTTCACCGGTCGCCGCGACCCGCGGCTCAAAGTGGGCGTCATCTTCGCCGGACGGCCGACCACGGCATACCAGGGCACCCCGGTCCCGCTGCTGTTCATCCACGGTGACAATGACCCGGTGGTGGCCTACAGCCAGGGACGGGAGTCGTACGGCAAGGATCCCTGGCCCAAGGCGTTCCTGACGATCGTGGGCGGCGAGCACGGCGCCGGCACCAACAACCCCGCGCGCGGCCGCCTGCAGGTGGTGAGCACACTGCTGGACTTCCTCGACTGGGCGCTCAACGACGACGATGTGGCCCGGATGCGGCTGACGAACGACGCGACGCTCCCCGGAATCACGCGCTTCGAGTCGTCGGGGATCTACCCCAGCGTCACGAACAGCACCAGCGCGAGCACGACACCGACACCGAGGCCAACCCAGAGCAATACCCTGGACCTGGCGGGTTCGGCCGGCTGATCCCGGCTCTCGTCCACCCACGCCTGAAACGCCTGAGTGTTCTGACTCGGGTCGATGCGCTCATCGGACATGGCCGACAGGATACCGAGTGGCGGCTTCCGACAGTGCCCGAACGGTGTCAGATCGTGGCACTCTCCCCCGCACGGGACCCTCAACCCGGACAGTCATGCGCGGAACCAGTCGGATATCGCCCTCCAGGGAAGCGGCGATCCGCCGTGCCGCCCGTACCGTTGGTGGCATGCGCCCGCGCATCGCGATCGCCACCGTCGCCCTGTCCGCCGCGCTGACGGCCGGCTGCTCGGGCGGCACGGCACCAGCTCAGGTCACCCCGACCGCCACCCCCACCGGCACGGCGATGCCCCGGCTCGCCGCGGTCGAGCTGCCCCCGCCGCTGGCGCTGCCCGCCAGTCCGCTCTCGGTGTCGTCGCAGCAGGTGACGTACACCCGGGAGGGAAGGACGCTGCGAACGCTCGTCTGGGCGCCGGACCGGCCCGGCCATTACCCCGCCGTGCTGTTCAGCCACGGGTTGAACGGCGCGCCCGAGGAGTTCGCGCCGCTGCTCAAGGGCTGGGCACAGGCGGGGTTCGTGGTGATCGCCCCGGCCTACCCGAACACCACCCGCGGCGCGCCGAACCTGGACGTATACGACGTGCTCAACCAGCCGGCGGACGCGAGCTTCGTCCTCGGCCAGGTGCTCGCCGGGCCGATCGGCCGGCGCATCGACGCCAAGCGGCTGGCCGCGGCCGGACACTCCGCGGGGGCCATCACGACCGTCGGACTGTTCACCGTCGGGCGCGATCCGCGGCTGCGGGCCGGGATCATCCTGGCGGGCAGCGGGCTCGGGGTGGGCACGGATTTCAGCGGTACGCCCGCGGCATTGTTCTTTGTGCACGGGGACGCCGATCCGCTCGTCTCCTACGCCAGCGGCAAGGCGACCTACGACGACGTACCGTGGGCGAAGGCGATGCTCACCATCCCCGGCGGGAACCACAACGACCCGTATCTGCACCCGGAGTCACCGGCGTTCCAGACGGTCGCCGACAGCACCCTGCAGTTTCTGCGCCTGGAGTTGTACGGCGACCAGGCCGCCCGGTCCACGTTCACGCCCTCGGCGGACCTGGACGCGCACCTGTAGACGGCGAAAAGTCCGGCACCTCAGGTGCCGGACTTTCGAGCATTCCGAGTATTCGACAAATCCTCAGCGGGAATGGTCGATGACGACCTTTCCGAATACGTCGCCGGAGTGCAGCAGCTCGAACGCCTTACGGGCCTGCGAGAACGGCACGATCGTGTCGATCACCGGGCGGATGCCGGTGCGGGCCAGCAGCGCCATGAGGTCGGCGAGCTCCTCCGGCGTGCCCATGCTGGTGCCCAGGATCTCCAGCTGCAGCGCGAACATCCGGCGCAGGTTCACCCGCGGCAGATGTCCGCTGGTCGCCCCCGACACGACGATCCGCCCGCCCGCCTTCGCGCATTTCATCGAGTGATCGAACGTGGCCTCGCCGACCGTCTCGATGACCACGTCGACCCGCTCCGGCAGCCGGGCGCCGGGCTCGACCGCGATCGCCCCGAGCGCCGCGATTCGCTCGCGCTTGGCGGGGTCACGGCTCGTGGCATACACCCGGGCGCCCAGCGCCGTGCCGAGCAGCACGGCGGCCGTGGCGACCCCGCCGCCGGCCCCCTGCACCAGCACGGAGCCGCCCTCCTCGAGGCGCCCCCTGGTGGTGAGCATCCGGAACGCGGTCAGCCACGCCGTGGGCAGGCAGGCCGCCTCGGCGAAGGAGAGCTCCGAAGGCTTGGGCACCAGGTTGTACGCCGGGACGGCGACTCGCTCGGCCACCGTGCCCGGGTAGTACTCGGACAGGATCGAGTAGTCGCCCTTCTCGGTGTAGACCACCGGGAATACGACGACGTCGGCGCCGTCCGGGCCGATCCCGGCGGCGTCGCAGCCGAGGATCATCGGCAGCTGCGCCTCGTGGAGGCCGACGCCCCGCAACGACCACAGGTCGTGATGGTTGAGCGCGCTGGCGCGCACCTCCACCACGGCCCAGTCGTCCAGGGGCGCCGGCTCCGGGGCGTCGCCGATCTCGAGCACGGAAAGCGGGTCGGCATCATTGAACGCGGTTGCGAATGCGGCACGCATATCCGTGACCTTAACCCTCGTTAACGGGTGACGCCGTCGCGCCGGGCCGCCTCCGCGACCGCGGCCGCCACGGCCGGGGCCACCCGCGGGTCGAGCGCGCTCGGCACGATCGCGTCCGGCGCGAGCTCGCCCGCGCCGAGCACCTCGGCGATCGCCGTCGCCGCCGCGACCTTCATGCCGTTGCTGATCCGGGTCGCGCCGGAATCCAGCGCGCCGCGGAAAATGCCCGGGAACGCCAGCACGTTGTTGATCTGGTTGGCGAAGTCGCTGCGGCCCGTCGCGACGACGCTGGCATACCGCGCCGCGATCTCCGGGTGCACCTCGGGCGTCGGGTTGGCCAGCGCGAAGATCGCCCCGTCGGGGGCCATGCCGGCCAGCGCGGCCTCGCCGATCGTGCCGCCGGAGACACCGATGAGCACGTCGGCGCCGCGCAGCGCGGAGGCGATGTCGCCGGTCACGCCGCAGGCGTTGGTCTCGGCGGCGAGCGCGGCCTTGACCGGGTTGAGGTCGGTGCGGCCGGCGTGCAGGCAGCCGCGCGAGTCGAGCACGATGATCTCGCCGGCGTCCGCGCCGCCGTTGATGAGCATCCGGGTCACGGCGACGCCGGCCGCGCCCGCGCCGCTCACCACGATGCGCATGTCGCCGATGCTCCGGCCGAGCACCGCGGCGGCGTTGCGCAGCGCCGCGAGCACCACGATCGCGGTGCCGTGCTGGTCGTCGTGGAACACGGGAATCGGCAGCGTCTCCTCGAGCCGCCGCTCGATGTCGAAGCAGCGCGGAGCGGAGATGTCCTCCAGGTTGATGCCGCCGAACGACGGCGCCAGTGCGGTCACGATTCGCACGATCTCGTCGGGGTCCTGGGTGTCCAGGCAGATCGGCACCGCGTCGACGCCGCCGAACTGCTTGAAGAGCACCGCCTTGCCCTCCATCACCGGCATCGCGGCGCGGGGGCCGATGTTGCCCAGGCCGAGCACGGCCGACCCGTCGGTCACCACGGCGACGGCCTTGCCGACCCAGGTGAGCTGGTGAACGAGGGATTCGTCGGCGGCGATCGCCTCGCACACCCGGGCCACACCCGGCGTGTAGGCCATCGAAAGATCTTCGCGCGTGGACAGCGGGACGGTCGACTGCACCGACAGCTTGCCGCCGCTGTGTAGGTCGAAGACGGGATCAGACACGGAATCTGACACGGATGTAAGCACGAGGGCTCCTTTGCCACGGCTTGTGATACAGGAAGTACGCGCGGCGCGGGGTGAAAGCGCGAGAGAATCTGCGAATGCGGCGGGGGTCGCCCGTGTCCCGCATCACCTTAGCCTGGCACGCGCCGGAAGCGCATCGGTTGTGGCCACCATCGAAATGTCACACGACCGATGACGTCCGCTCGACCGTACCGCGCAGAATCATCACTGCCGAAGGGGTTGTCCCCCACGACCCACCACCCGTCGCCGTCCACCCGTTCCACCCGTTTGACGACGAGCAGATCGGGCCGGCTGCGAAAGACCGCGACCACAAGGTCACCCACACGGGCGTTTCCGGTGCGCCGCACCAGAATCCGGTCCCCCGAGCGCAGCGTCGGCACCATGGAAGGTCCCGACACGAGTGCCGTAAACCACGGCAGGCGCATGAAATCCCCGAACGTGGATAGGAGTAGGGTCAGCACTGAGGATCATCGCAAATCACCCTGGAGGGTTCGATGCGACTGTCGCGGCTTTTCACCCCGCGCACCGTGGTGAGCGCCCACTGCGACCTGCCGTGTGGTGTCTACGACCCGGCGCAGGCCCGAATCGAGGCCGAGTCCGTCAAGGCAATCTCTGAGAAGTACCAGGCGAACGACAACCCCGAGTTCCGCACCCGCGCCCTGATCATCAAGGAGCAGCGCTCCGAGCTGGTCAAGCATCACCTGTGGGTGCTCTGGACCGACTACTTCAAGCCCGCCCATTTCGAGAAGTACCCGCAGCTGCACGGCCTCTTCAACGAGGCGACCAAGCTCGCCGGCGCCTCCGGCGCCAAGGGCTCGGCCGACCCGTCCGTCGCCGAGCAGCTCCTGGCGAAGATCGACGAGATCGCAAAGATCTTCTGGGAGACCAAGCAGGCCTGAGCCTGTTAGGCCCTTAGCCCCCATCCCGCAGCCGCGGGGTGGGGGCGACGCTTTCCGTGGAGCGCTCCTTGACCATCCGCCCCGCCCGCATCGACGACGTACCCCACCTCGTCGACATGGTGTACGAGCTCGCCGAGTTCGAGCGTGCCCGCGACGAGTGCCACCTCACGCCCGAACAGCTGACCGCGGCGCTCTTCGGCTCGTCGCCGGCGGTGTTCTGCCACGTCGCCGAGGACGCCGGAACGCCGGTGGGCATGGCGCTGTGGTTCCTGACGTACTCCACCTGGGAGGGCTTGCACGGCATCTACCTCGAGGACCTCTACGTGCGCCCGTCCGCCCGTGGCACCGGGACCGGCAAGGCGCTGGTGGCCGCGTTGGCCGCGGTGTGCGTCGAGCGCGGGTACCGGCGGCTCGAGTGGGCGGTGCTGGACTGGAACCCGGCCCGGCAGTTCTACGGCGCTCTGGGTGCCGCGCCGAAGTCCGAGTGGGTGCCGTACCGCCTCAGCGGGGCGCCCTTGGCCGAACTCGCCGCGTCATCGGCTGCGCTGACGTCGTAGAGTCGCCTCCGAGGGGGTTCAGTCGCGTGACTCAGGTCGTATCGAAGAGGTCCGGCGCCGACGCCGACGACGTGGTGCTGCTCGCGGTGCCGGCATCGCCCGCGTACCTGGGCGTGCTGCGCACGGCCACGGCCGGCCTGGCCGCGCGCCTGCATTTCACGCTGGACGAGATCGAAGACCTGCGGATCGCGGTCGATGAGGCGTGCGCGATGCTGCTGGCGGTCGCCGCGGACACGCCCCAACTGGGCGACACGGTCGAGCTCTCGTGCCGCTTCACGGTCACGGACGACGCGCTGACCGTCTACACGACCGTGCCGCTGGGCTCTCCGGACGAGCGCCTGCCGGCCGGCGAGTCCTTCGCGTGGCAGGTGCTGAGCGCGCTGGCCGACGAGGTCTCGGCGACGGTCGACGGGCATCAGGCCGGCATCCGCCTGACGAAGCGCCGCCCCTCCTGACCGGCGCGCCCTCGGCCTGCGGTCCGGGGTCGTTCGGCGGCCCGCACCGGCGTCCGAGCTTGCCGGCTTGTCCGCGCGTTGTCCGCCGCGTCGACCGTGCCGGTCCAGCCCGATCAGGCCCGGCCGGCTCGGCCGTCGCGGAGGTGTCACAGCGGGATCGTGACGCGGTCCACCAGGCGTATGTTGTCGATGTGCGCCCGGGCCAGCTCCATCGCCAGCGCCGCATCGCCGTCGCGGATCGCGGCCAGCAATGCCCGGTGGTCGCGGTCCACCGCCCACCAGAACGGGGGCGGCGCCGCCTCCACCGCGTACCGGTCCGACATGTTGTAGAGCGGGCGCACCACCAGGCTCAGCAGCGGGTTGCCCGTCGCCGCGGCCACCGCGAGGTGGAACGCCGAGTGCGCCTCGATGCGGCGTTCGAGGTCGTCGAAGTCCGGGTCGAACATCGCACGCTCGAGGTCGGCCAGGTGGTGCGGCTTGCGCCTGGACGCGGCGAGGCCGGCCGCCGGTACCTCGAGCATCCGGCGTATCTCCAGGAAGTTTTCGCCGGTCACCGCGCCGCTGGCGAGCAGCAGGCCGACGCCGTCGGAGAGGCTGTCGCCGAGCACGTGGGCATCGGGCTCGGCGACGAAGCTGCCGCCGTTGACGCCGCGCATGGTGACGATCAGGTGCTGGCTGCTGAGCAGGCGCAGCGCCTCGCGGACCGTCGAGCGGCTCAGGCCCGACTGCTCGCACAGTTGCGGCTCGGCCGGCAGGCGCTCGCCGGGGCGCAGTTGGCCGGACATGATGTCGTCGCGGATGCGCTCGGCGAGGACCTGGTAGGCAGGAGCGACCGTCACGACACCTGAGCGTAGAGCAAACGAGAGCGGTCTGTGACCGGGCAACGCCGGGGTCAGCGCACTCCGAGCGCGATGCGGGTCGACGGGGCGAAGAGGAGCACCGCGCCGGTCAGGCCGAGCAGAAAGAGCGGGGCTCCGATCCACGGCTGGCCGTTGTTCAGCATGGTCCAGCCGATCGGCATCTGCAGCATCTGCGTGACGATCCCCGGGCCGCGGGCCCAGCGCTGGCGGCGGTGCAGGGCGACGCCGATGCCGATGAACAGCACGGCCATCAACGCCAGGTAGACCGTGAACGAGAGCGCCATCCTGGCGGCGGTCCAGGTCGATGTCAGATCGAGATACACCAGCAGGAGCGTGAGCGCGGTGAGACCGGCCCCCTCCAGAAGTAGCAACCGGACCGCCCAGCGCAGGGTCGCCGGGCTCCGCTCGGGCGCTGTATCGGTCGCCGCCGTCCCGCTCACCTGCGCGTCCTTCCTGGTCGAGGTACACCTTCACCGGCTTTTGCGGCTACAACCTTATCGCGCTGGGAAGCGGGTACAGTGCCGCCCATGCGAGCGCTCTTGGTGGTCAACCCCAACGCCACGACCACCACCGAACGCGGCCGGGACATCCTGGTGCGGGCCCTGCGCAGCCAGGTCGACCTGGACGTCGTCTACACGCAGCGCCGGGGCCACGCGGCCGACCTCGCCCGGGGTGCCGCCCGGGATGGCCTGGACCTCCTGGTCACCCTGGGCGGCGACGGCACCGTGAACGAGGCCGTCAACGGTCTGATGACCTTCGACTCCGGGCCGGCCGCGGATCGCGCCCACGACCGGCCCGCCCTGGCTGTCGTGCCCGGCGGCTCGACCAACGTCTTCGCCCGGGCGCTGGGGCTGCCGAGCGACTGGGCCGAGGGCACCGGCGCGATCCTCGAGGCGCTGCGAGACCGGCGCGAACGGATCATCAGGCTCGGCCGGGCCGACGATCGGTACTTCACGTTCTGCGCGGGCCTCGGCATCGACGCCGAGATCGTGCGCCGCGTCGACCAGGCCCGCCACAAGGGCTCCACCTCCACGCCGTGGCTGTACTTCCGCGCCACGATGGGCCAGTTCGCCGCGACGAATCGGCGCGTGCCGCTCCTCACGGTCGAGCTACCGGGCGAATCGGTCCAGGCCGGGCTAACGTGGATGTTGGTTCAGAACACGGCGCCGTGGACCTACATCGGCGAGCGGCCCGTGAATCCGAATCCGCGTGCCTCGTTCGACACGGGTCTCGACGTGCTCGGTCTGCGGGTGCTGCAGGTCGCCGGCACCACCCGCACCGTCGCGCAAATCCTGTCGAACCGCCACGAGGCGAAGGGGAAACACGTCGTTCAGCTGCACGATCTGCCAGGGTTCACTCTGACCGCCGCCAAACCGATCGCTTTCCAGGTTGACGGGGAGTACCTCGGCGAGGTCGACAAGTTGGATTTCGCGTCCGTACCGGGGGCGTTACGCGTAGTGTGTTGAGTCACCCCCGGCGATCAGCCACCGAAGGGGGGAAAGTTGCAGAGAGTCGCGAGAGGGACACCGCAGCCGCATCCCCGAAAGCCTCTCGGTCGTTGACTAAACCGTACTACATTGGTCACTGACTGTTGCGATCCGGGGCCTCTAACCACCACAAAACCGGACAAAAGACGCGTGAGCTTGCTCACCGACTTGGATTTTTTTGGTTGAGACCCCTTGACATCGCAGGAGTTCGTGAAAGCATTCACAAGCGAAACGACCACTGAGCGTTGCCCGCACACATGTTACGGGTCTTCAGGCTCCGCCTAGCCGAACCGTGCATGAGATGCATATAGGGAAATCATCAACAACGACCCGCGAAAAAAACAAGGAGTGTTGCCGCCATGTCGGACTGGCGCCACCATGCCCTCTGCCGCGACGAGGACCCGGAGCTGTTCTTCCCCATTGGAACTTCCGGACCGGCGTTGCTGCAGGTTGAGCAGGCGAAGGCGGTCTGCCAGCGCTGCTCCGTGACCAGCGAGTGTCTGCAGTGGGCGCTCGACTCCGGTCAGGACGCAGGCGTCTGGGGCGGAATGAGCGAAGATGAGCGTCGCCTGATGAAGCGGCGCGGCGGCCTCCGGGTCCGCGCTCACTCCGCCTGAGCCCAAGAAACCTTCCCGAACGAAGACGACGAACGCCCCGGCCGAACCGGCCGGGGCGTTGCTGTGTCCGCACTCAGCAGGCGGCCGGCGATGGTAACCGTGACGTGCCACGTAATGGTTGCCGGCCGTGGGCAAGAAAGCGGCCCGGAAACGGGCTCAGGCGGCCCGTACGAGCCCGAACGAGCCGATCCGGGACATCACCAGGCGGGCGACATCCAGATTGCCACCCAGCGGCGGCGCGACCGGCGACAGCGCGCCGGCCGCCAGCGCCGAGTCCACGGCGATGTCGTGTAGCCGGCCCGGGGCGAGGAAGTACGACGAGACCGCGACCCGCGAGCACCCGCGGGCCCGCAGCGCCTCCACGGCGACCGCGCCGGTCACGGCGGACCCCGAGGCATAGGCAGCGTGGCACGGAACGCCCAGCGACGCCCCTAGGGCCCCCGCCGCCACATCCACGGAGTGCCGGGCCAGGTCGTCGCGGGTGCCGGCGGCGACGAGCACGACCCCGTCGTACGCGATCGGGGGCAGCAGCCGGCGCAGCGCGGCCAGCAGCAGCGGCGGCGTGCCCTCGCCGAGCACGGCGGTGGTCATCACGTCCATGCGCAGGCCGTCGACGCGGGCGCGGTCGAGCACCGCCGGCAGGTCGACGCGGCCGTGGTAGGCGGAGGTCAGCAGCAACGGCACGACGACAGCCCGCGTGTGGCCGAGTGCCGAGAAGGCGAAGAGCTGCTCGCCGGGGCGCGGGCCGGCGTGGTCCAGGAACGCGCAGCGCACGTCCAGGCCGGGCCGCTGGGCCGCGACCGCCCGCGTCAGGGCACGGGTGGCCGCGGCCGCCCTGGGGTCCGAGGACCCGTGGGCCACGAGGAGTACCGCGGTCATCCGGACGTGTGCAGGCCGCACTCGGACTTGTCGAACATCGGCCAGCGACCGCCGCGCGGGTCGCCGCCCGGGGGCGTGCGCCGGGTGCACGGCCAGCAGCCGACCGAGGCGTACCCCTGGCGCATGAGCGCGTTCACCGGCACGTTGTGACGCGAGATGTACGCGTCGACGTCGGCCTGCGTCCACTGCGCCAGCGGGGAGACCTTGAACTTGCCGCGGGCCTGCTCGAAGCTCACGATCGGCGTGTTCGCGCGGCTCGGCGACTCGTCGCGGCGCAGGCCCGCGGCCCACGCGTCGTAGTCCTCCAGCGCCCGCTCCAGCGGCTCGATCTTGCGCAGGTAGCAGCACTCGTCGGGGTCCCGGGCGTACAGCCGCCGGCCGTGCTCGGCGTCCTGCTCGGCGACCGTCTGGCGGGGACGGATCGAGCGGACCGTCACGGGCAGCGTGCGCTGGACGATCTCGCGCACCCGCAGCGTCTCGGCGAAGTGCAGGCCGGTGTCGAGGAAGATGACCGGCACCCCGGGCACGACCCGCGACACCACGTGCGCGAGCACGGCGTCGGCGAACGAGCTCGTCACGGCGAACCGGTCGCCGAACTGGGCGGCGGCCCACTCGATGATCTTCTCGGCCGGCTGGTTCTCCAGGCGGGCCGAGGCGGCCTTCGCCAGTTCGATCGACTCTTGTGTACTTCGGGCAGCACTCCCGACCGTGGCTGTGCTCATCGCTTGGCCTCCAACGCCTTAGCCGCCAGTCCCAGGAATTTCAGTGAGAAAACCCGCGCGCAACCGCGGCACTCCCATGCGCCGTGCGAGTCCTCGTGTGGTCTGAGGTCCTCCTCGCCGCAGTACGGGCAGTACAGCGGCGCCATCCGCTCGCTCATGCCGCCGACTCGCTTCGCTCCCCGGCGGCATGAGGCTCCAAGTCACGCTGAGTCATCATTCGCTCACTTCGTTCGCTCATCGCAGCTGCTCCTCAGGAGCGCGCATGACCCAGAGGGCGAAGGACTCGCCGGGCTCGCGCCCGGCCAGGTAGTGGTTCGCGACCCGCTCGACGTAGCCGGGCAGGTCGACGGCGGTGGTCTTGAGGCCACGCAGCTTCCGGCCGAAGCCGGCGTTCTGCCCCTGGGCCATGCCCAGGCCGCCGCCGAGGTGGATCTGGAAGCCCTCGACCATCTCGCCGGTGCTGTCGTCGCGCACCAGCATGCCCTTGAGGCCGATGTCGGCGACCTGCGTGCGGGCGCAGGCGTTCGGACAGCCGTTGAGGTGGATCGAGATGTCGGCGTCGAGCTCGGCGACCTTCTTCTCGAGGTGCTCGATGAGCTCGGCGGCGCGCGCCTTGGTCTCCACGATCGCGAGCTTGCAGAACTCGATGCCGGTGCAGGCCATCGTGCTGCGCCGCCAGACCGACGGGCGCGGCTCCAGGCCGATCTCCTGCAGGTCCCGCACGAGCGACTCGGTCTGCGACTCTTCGATGTCGAGGATCAGGATCTTCTGGTACGGCGTGAGCCGCACCCGGTCCGACCCGTAGCGCTCGGCCAGATCCGCGACCCTCGCCAGCTGCGTGCCCGAGCTGCGCCCGGCCATCGGGGCGGCCCCGACGTAGTACTTGCCGTCCCACTGCTTGTGCACGCCGACGTGGTCGATCGGCTTCTCCGGCAGCTCCGGCGACGGGCCGTCGACGAGGCGGCGGCCGAGGTACTCGTTCTCCAGGATCTGCCGGAACTGCTCCGCGCCCCAGTCGGCGACCAGGAACTTCAGCCGCGCGCGGCTGCGCAGCCGGCGGTAGCCGTAGTCGCGGAAGACCTTCACGACGCCGTGCCAGACCTCCGGCACCTCGTGCAGCGGCACCCAGGCACCGAGCCGCTTGGCGAGCATCGGGTTGGTGGACAGACCGCCGCCGACCCACAGGTCGAAGCCGGGGCCGTGCTCCGGGTGGATGACGCCGACGAACGAGATGTCGTTCGCCTCGTACGGGGTGTCGGCGAGCCACGAGATCGATGACTTGAACTTGCGCGGCAGGTTCGACAGCTCCGGATCGCCGACGAAGCGCCGGTTGATCTCGGTGATCGCCTCGGTCGGGTCGAGCATCTCGCTCTCCGCGACGCCCGCGATCGGGCTGCCGAGGATCACGCGCGGGGTGTCGCCGCACGCCTCGGTGGTGGACAGGCCGACCGCCTCGAGCTCCGACCAGATGGTCGGCACGTTCTCGATCTCGATCCAGTGCAGCTGGATGTTCTGCCGGTCGGTGACGTCGGCGGTGTCGCGGCCGAAGCGCTGCGAGATCGAGGCGATCGCGCGCAGCTGGGCCAGCGAGAGCTGCCCGCCGTCGCTGCGGACGCGCAGCATGAAGTAACGGTCGTCGAGCTCCTCCGGCTCGAGCACGGCGGTGCGCCCGCCGTCGATGCCGGGGCGGCGCTGCGTGTACAGCCCGAACCACCGGAACCGCCCGCGCAGGTCGGCCGGGTCGATGGAGTCGAAGCCCCCGTGCGCGTAGATGTTCTCGATGCGGGCCCGCACGTTGAGCGGGTTGTCGTCCTTCTTGCTGCGCTCGTTCGGGTTGAGCGGCTCGCGGTGGCCGAGGGCCCACTGCCCTTCACCACGAGGGCGCCCACCGGCCGCACCACGTCCGCGGACGGTGTTCACCGACATGTCGGCGTCCTCTCAGGATTGTGAGCACGCGAGCAAGCGCCGCCGTCGTCGGAGATGCCGATAACGGATGACGTCGATGTCATGAAATGCTCCGGCGCGAAGTCGCGCACCCGGGAAAAAATTCAGCGGGCGGCGTTCAGCAGACCGGACAGATGGCGCTGCGCACGCGACCGTAGTCGACGTGTCGGCGGCTGACGAGCCGCAGAGAAGCAGCGTGCATGGTGTGCAGTCTTCCACGGAGAGCGGTCCTTACGCCACGCCCGCGTGAGGGTTCTCTCATAGCGATTTCACGAAGCGGTAACGGAAATAAGACTCAGCCGATAGGGATTGCAGACCGGAATTGCGCGGATCGGCGGGCGCGTCCGCGTCGCCGTCCCACACTCCGGTTGACTTCATCGCTTCGCCAGCGGTACCACAATGACCGCCTCGGTGCCGCCGTCCGGCCGCGCCAGCAGCTCGATCGTGCCGCGTAGCTCCCCCGTCGCAAGCGTGCGCACGATCTGCAGGCCCAGCCGCTCGCTCGCGTCGAGGTCGAAGCCCTCGGGCAGCCCGCGGCCGTTGTCGGCGACGGTCACGTGCAGCTGCTTGCGGAACCGGTGCACGGACACGACGACCTCGGGCGACTGCGGCGCAGCCGGCTCGAACGCGTGCTCGACGGCGTTCTGCAACAGCTCGTTGAGCACCATGACCAGCGGCGTGGCGATCTCGGCCGGCAGCACCCCGAAGTCGCCCTCGCGGCGTACCGCGACGGGGAAGCCGGTCGCGCCGACCTCGACGGCCGCCGCGGCGACCCGGTCGACGATGCCGTCGAACTCCACGGCCTCGTCGGAGTCCTCCGACGACATGGACAGCGTCTCGTGCACCAGGGCGATGGACGCCACGCGGCGTACCGACTCCTCCAGGGCGTGCCGCGCGGCCGGCACCCCGACGCGGCGGGCCTGCAGCCGCAGCAGTGCGGCGACCGTCTGCAGGTTGTTCTTGACCCGGTGGTGGATCTCGCGGATCGTCGCGTCCTTGGTCATCAGCTGCCGGTCCCGCCGGCGTACCTCGGTGATGTCCCGCACCAGCACGAGCGCACCGATCGGCACGCCGGCCGGTATGAGCGGCAGGGCGCGCATGAGCACGCTGGCGCCGCGGGCCTCCAGCTCCTTGCGGGCCGGCGCCTCGCCGTGCAGGGCGGACTGGATCCGGTCCGTCGCGTCGGCGCCCTCGAGCGGGTCGTCGACGAGCCGGCCGGTGATCTCCGCCAGGCTCTCGCCCACGAGGTGGGCGGCGAGTCCCAGCCTGCGGTACGCCGACTGCGCGTTCGGGCTGGCGTAGGTGACCTTGCCCGTGGCGTCCAGGCGCACCAGCCCGTCGCCGATGCGCGGCGCGCTGGTGGTCTCGCCGGGGTGGCGCGGCGGCGGCCAGCTGCCGTCGGCGATCATCTGGGCCAGGTCGTCGGCCGTGGTCAGGTAGTTGAGCTCCAGCTGCGCCGGGGTGCGGGCCGTGCTCAGGTTGGTGTCGCGGCCGAGCACAGCGATGACCTTGGCGTGCCCCCGCCGGCGCACCGGGATCGCCTCGTGGCGGGCGGGCATGTCGCCGTACCAGACGGGGTCCCCCTCCCGCCAGATCCGGCCCTGCTGGCGCACGATCGCCAGGTGCGCGACCTCGGGGCCGCCGGCGATCCGTCCGACCTGGTCGTCCTGGTAGGCCGTCGGCGCCGTGGTCGGGCGCACCTGGGCGACGCAGATGTACTCCCCCCGCGCCTCGATGGGGACCCACATCAGCAGGTCGGCGAAGCTGAGGTCCGACACGATCTGCCAGTCGCCGGCCAGCCGGTGCAGGTGCTCGATGTCGTCGGGCTCGAGGCTGGTGTGTTCCTCGACGAGGTCACGCAGGGTCGACACGCTGACAAGACTAAGGTTGCCCGGTGCGGCGACTGGTGCTTCCCCTGCTGTTGGTGCTCTCAATCGGCGGTTGTGGCTGGCTGGGCCGCCACGACGAGACGAGCAAGCCCGACGGGTTCCTGCTGCACGGCTACGTCAGCGTGGCCGGCGCCGCTACGGGCGTGACCGGCACCCCGTGCCAGGCGCCGGCCTCGGTCCCGGACATCGTGCAGGGCGGCGAGGTCCGCGTCGCGGACACGGACGGCCACCCGATCGCCGCCACCACGCTGGCCAGCGGTGTGCTGGCGCAGCAGCCGGACGGGTACCGGTGCAACTTCGCCTTCGAGCTGCGCGACCTCTCCGGCGGCCGGGCGGCCTACGTCGTCATGGTCGGCGACCGCCCGGCCGTGACGTTTCAGACCAAGCCGCTGCGCGAGGGCAGCCCGGCGGTGATCCCGGTGTCGCCGGTCACAGCGTCGTCGTCACCTTCTTGAGCCCGCGCGGCGCGTCCGGGTCCTCGCCGCGCAGCAGGGCCAGCGACAGCGCCAGGCGCTGCATCGGAAGGATGTCCAGCAGCGGGGCGTAGCGCTCGTCGACCTCGGGAGTGCGAACCCAGCCGTTGGCGCCTTCGACCGCGCTCGGGCCGAACACGACCGTGTCGGCCCGGCGCTCGCCGAGGCGGGCCACCACGTCGCGCATCGACGCGCCGGCCGGGCCGTTGCCGACCACGGCGAGCACCGGCACGTCGGGGTCGGCCATCGCGAGCGGGCCGTGCAGCAGGTCGGCGCCGGAGAACGCGAGGCCGGCGAGGTAGCAGGTCTCCATGAGCTTGAGCGCGGCCTCGCGGGCGGTCGGGTACGCGTAGCCGCGGCCGGTGGTGACCAGGCGGGCGGCGAAGCGGTACCGCGCGGCGAGGTCGACGGCGGTTTCGTCGGCCAGCAGCGCCTGCGCGAGGTCGGGCAGCTTGCGCAGCTCGGCGAGCTCCTCGGCGGGCAGGGCACCCCCGCCGCGCACGCTCTCCACGAGCATGAGCAGGGCGAGCAGTTCGGCGGTGTACGTCTTCGTCGCGGCGACCGCCACCTCGTGCCCGGCCACGACGTCGATGTGCAGCTCGGCCACCTGCGCCAGCGGTGATTCGGGGTTGTTCGTGACGGCCAGGGTGTGCGCGCCCTGCTCACGCGCGACCCGCAGCACCTCGTGCAGGTCGGGCGAGCCGCCGCTCTGGCTGACCCCCACGACGAGCGTGTCGCGCAGGTCGGGGCGGGCACCGTACACCGTCGTCGCGGACGGGCTGGCCAGGCCGGCGGGGATGCCGAGCCGGATCTCGGTGAGATAGGCGGCGTAGAGGGCCGCGTGGTCGGAGGTGCCGCGCGCGGTGAAGACGACACTGCGCGGGCGCCATTGCGCGATCTTCGCCGCGACCTCGGCGATCTGGCCGGCGCGCTCGTCGAGCAGGCGAGCGAACACCTCCGGCTGTTCGGCGATGTCGGCCTTCATCCCGGCGCCGGGCTGCTCGGTCAATGGATACCCCTCAGTTCATGCGAAACTGGCGTTCGGTGCGCGATACTGCTCATAGCTTGGCAGTTTCGCGCACCGAACGCCAGTTTCATGGGCAACTTCGCGCAGGGGTTGCGCGAAACTAGCCCTCCTGCGCAATCAGTGTGCGCTCGGGCTGCTCGGACGGCCCGCCGCGCAGTGCGACCTCGCGGATGAAGAACGCCAGCACCGGGATGAGCGCGGCGGCCACGGTGGCCCACAGGAACACGCTCGACGTGGCGCCGGCGATCGCGTCGACGACCGCCGCGCGCACCGGGGCGGGCAGCTGCGACATCGACGCCGGGTCGATCCGGGCGCCCCCGCCGCCGCTGGCCATGCGGTTCGCGGCCTCGGTGCCCAGCCGCTCGCCGAGCAGCGCGTGCAGCCGGTGGTTGAAGATCGCGCCGAAGGCGGAGACACCGAACGCGCCGCCGATCGAGCGGGCGAACGTGGAGGTACTGCTGGCCACGCCGAGGTCCTTGATCTCGACGCTGTTCTGCGCGATGAGCATCGACGTCTGCATCAGGAAGCCCAGGCCCAGGCCGAGCACGGCCATGAACGCGCCGGACTCGAGCTTCGAGCTGTGCGCGTCGAGTTGCGCCAGCAGGACCATCGCGCCGACCATCACCACGCCGCCGATGATCGGGAACATGCGGTACCGCCCGGTCTGGGTGATGATCCGCCCGACCCCCAGCGACGTCACCAGCATGCCACCCATCATGGGCATCAGGAGCAGCCCGGAGTTGGTCGCCGAGGCGCCCTGGACGATCTGCTGATACAACGGCAGGAAGGTCACCGCGCCGAAGAGCGCGAAGCCGACCAGGAAGCCGACGAGCGCCACCAGCGTGAAGTTGCGGTTGGCGAAGATGCCCAGCGGCACGATCGGCTCCGGATGCCGGCGCTCGACCAGCACGAACAAGGCCAGCGCGAGCACCGCCAGCACGGCGAGGCCGCGGATCTGCGCCGAGCCCCAGGCGTACTGGCCGCCGCCCCAGGTCGTGATGAGCACCAGCGAGGTCACCCCGACGGACAGCAGCGACGCGCCCGGCCAGTCGATGCGGTGCTCGGTGCGCCGCTTCGGCAGGTGCAGCCGCAGCGCGAGCAGGACCAGCGCCGCGCCGCCCAGGGGCAGATTGACGAAGAACGCCCAGCGCCAGTTCGCGTGGTCGGTGATGAAGCCGCCGATGAGCGGGCCACCGACCATCGCGACCGCCATCACGGCGGCGAACTGGCCCTGGTACTTCCCGCGCTCGCGCGGCGAGACCAGGTCGCCGATGACCGACATCGCGCCGACGATGAGCCCGCCGGCGCCGAGCCCCTGGAACGCGCGGAAGCCGATGAGCTCGGGCATACTCTGGGCGACGCCGCACAGCATCGAGCCGATCAGGAACAGCACGATCGAGGTGAGGAAGACCGTCTTGCGGCCGTAGAGGTCGCCGAGCTTGCCCCACAGCGGGGTCGAGACGGTCGTGCCGAGGACGTACGCGGTGACCACCCAGGACAGGTGGTCGACACCGCCGAGGTCGCCGACGATGCGTGGCATCGCGGTGCCGACGATGACGTTGTCGAGCATCGCCAGCATCATGGCCATGAGCAGCCCTGGTAGGACGGCCTTGATCGTGCGTCGCGCCGCTTCGTCGGCGCTTTGCGCTGTTGTTTCTGTTTCGGACATTCTCCCTGCCCCCGAACTTACCTGTCGACCGGCTAGTAAACTTACTAGCCGCACGGTAAGCTGGTCACTAGCCGAGCGTCAAGTAGGATCAACGTGATGGAACAGACCGATCAGACCGCCGCCCGGATCGTCCGCGGCCGCAACCGGATCCGCACGGGCGAATCGGATGGCGAGGGCGTGCGTGCCCACATCCAGCGGGTGGCGCTCGACCTGTTCATCGAGGACGGGTATGACAAGACGTCGCTGCGCGAGATCGCCGAGAAGCTGGGCGTGACGAAGGCGGCGCTGTATTACCACTTCCCCACCAAGGACGACATCGTCGCCAGCCTCATCGAGGAGCGCATCGACGCCGTCGACGGGTTGCTGGAGTGGGCGGCCGCACGGCCGCGCGACACCAGCACGCGGCTGGAGTTCATCCGGCGCTACGCGACCCTGCACGACCAGTTCACGCACGAGAAGGTGATCCGGTTCTTCGAGCGCAACCAGACGCTGATCAACACGCTGCCGGCGGGCAAACGGCTGCGCGAGCAGATGATCCGGGTCTTCGAGCTGCTCACCGACCCGGAGGAGTCGCTGGCCCAGCAGCTGCGGCGGGCGATGGCGATCTTCGCCATCCACGCGAGCTGGTTCCTGCTGCGGGAGCGGCCGGGCACGTTGGAACAGCAGCGGGAGGCGGCGCTGGAGGTGGCGACCGAGCTGATGGGCTCCGCGGATCGGATCGGTTCCGCGCCGGCCGGCTCACCGACGGCCTCGGGGACCGCGGCGGACGACCCTGAAGCGACGCGACGCGACGGGGCCGCGGGCCGCGACGGCGAAGACGCAGCTGACGACCGCGGTGAGCACGCGGCGGGCCTCGCCGGCGGTCTCGAGGACGCCCTGGTCGACGAGCTGAGCGAGGCGCTATTTGGCGAGGACGGGAAGCGTCAGGCGCAGGCCGAGGAGCTCGACGCCCGGCACCGGTGACCAGTCGAGGTCCGGGTCGCGCTGGAAGCCGAACCGGCCGTAGAGCGCGAGCGCGGCGTCGTTGTCGTGGCGCGTGCAGATCACCAGGGCGCGGCACCCGAGCGCGGCCGCCCGGTCGATGCACGCCTGCACCAGCGCCTGGGCCACACCGCGGCGCTGGGCGGCCGGGTCGACCGCCAGCGTGCGAAATTCGGCCTCGCCGGGCCGGGAGACCTCGGCATAGGCCCCGCCGGGCAGGACGAACGTGACCGCGCCGAGCACCGCCCCGCTGGTGCCGGCCGTTGCCACCAGCACGTCGGCCGCCGCGGCCCGGCCGGCCACGTCGGCGAGGACGGTGGCGTATTCGGGGGCCGTCTCGAGCTGGCCGTCGGCGCGGTAGGCCTCGATGGTCAGCCGCGAGACGTCGTCATGGTCGCCCGGCTCGATCGGCCGGACGAGGAGGCCCAAAGCCGTCACCCGATCACGGCGATGAGGTCGCCCTCCTGCACCACGTCGCCCTCGTTGACGGCGATCTGGCTGATCGTGCCGTCGGACTCGGCCAGGACCGGGATTTCCATCTTCATCGACTCGAGGATCACCAGGGTGTCGCCCTCGGTGACCTCGGCGCCGATCTCGGTGGTGATCTTCCAGACGTTTGCCACCATCTCGGCGCGGACCTCGTCGGCCATCCCGGTCTCCCTTCGCGGCTGCTGCTTGCGCTCGCAGCATATCGGTGCGAAACGCGTTCGCGCGGGTAGCGACCGAGGCCTCCGTCCGGACCCGCTGCTCGCGATGGGCCTGAGGCGGCGAGGCGGAGTCCAGATCTCGTCTGGTGATGGCCCGCGGAGCCGGGCTACCGGTGTCGTGACCGGGCTTGCGCGGGACGCCGCCAGGCGGAATCTGGGCCAGCCGCAGCCCCGCCTCAGCTATGAGACGGGCCTTGGAGTGACCGTCATGGGCGCTTGGCATCGCGAGAAGCCGAGTTCGGGCGGCGCAGCCCGTGCCTGCGATCTGCGTCGCCCGACCATCATGTTCGCCGTGATCACGGAGTAAAAATGCTCAAGCGGCAGCACGTTCGCTCCGTGATCATGAAGAACCCGCGCGCTGTGGGCGCCGGACGCATGACCACGGAGACTTTGCTCGGCGGACTGGCGCTGCCAGCCAATTGACGGTCGCTCTTAGCTTAGTCCGGGCGCAGCTCTCGCGAATCGGCGTTGACGACGAACTCGGAGAGTTTCGCGCGGAGGCGGGCCTTGAGCTCGACCGGGGCCAGCTCGGAGCCGCAGCAGCGGGCCACGAGAGCCTTGACCTCCTGCTCGATGCCGAACTCCCGCAGGCACGGCGAGCACTCGTCGAGATGCTCCCGGATCAGCGCGCGCCGGTCGTCTGCACACTCCAGGTCGAGGTAGAGATACACCTCGGCGAGGACGTCACTGCAGTCGGTTTCGTGCGGGTCTCCACAGCTCATCGGATCTCAGACCTCGCTCGGCTCAGCGGACTGGGTGCGGGTGAACCCTCGCTCGGCAGCATAAGCCTCGAGCTGCCGGCGCAGGTTGCGCCGTCCGCGGTGCAGGCGTGACATCACGGTGCCGATCGGCGTGTTCATGATGTCGGCGATCTCCTTGTACGAGAAGCCCTCGACATCGGCCAGATAGACGGCGAGGCGGAACTCCTCGGGAAGCGACTGCAGCGCCTCCTTGACGTCGGAGTCGGGGAGCCGGTCCAGGGCCTCGGTCTCGGCCGAACGCAGGCCGCTGGAGGTGTGCGACTCCGCCTCGGCGAGCTGCCAGTCGGTGATCTCCTCCGTCGGCGCCTGGACGGGCTGGCGCTGCCGGCGCCGGTAGGAGTTGATGTAGGTGTTGGTCAGGATGCGATACAGCCAGGCCTTGAGGTTGGTGCCCGTCTCGAACTGGTGGAAGGCGGCGAACGCCTTCAGGAACGTCTCCTGCACCAGGTCTTCGGCGTCCGACGGGTTGCGCGTCATCCGCAGGGCGGCCGCATACAACTGATCGATGAAGGGCAGCGCATCATGCTCAAACCGGATGCGCTGCTGCTCCGCGCTCTCGCTGCTGACCACTCGTGCGACTCCCACCCTCGACCGTCCCGCCGAGGATACGCCGAGTTTCTGTGCGAGTTCTGAGTTTGTGGCGCCGATCAAACGCTCCCGAGCGATCGGCTGCCAGGCCGGATCGGGCTCCGCGTCGGTCGTCGCTGGCCAGGCCGGGCTGAACAGCAGCTCGTGGATCCGCAGATCGTCGCGCTCAAGTGTTGCCACGCTGGGTTTCCCTCCACAGACGGCGCCGTCGGCAGCGCCGCACGCCCGGTGTAACAACCGGCCGTGCGAGCCCATTCCACGTGATGGGCATTACGCCCGGCCGACAAGATCATCCGGGAAACCACCCGGCCTGCCCCGGCGACCGGCCACACTTGGGACCGGACCGGCCGCCGGGAACAGGAAGGGCCTGGGAGGTTGTGGAGTGTGTCCGATTTGCGCCGGTCACATCAGCCCCAACGACGCTACGTCACCTCGGTAACGCCCCTCAGCCACCCGCGACGAAGTCCACCGCCGCCGCGGCCAGCGCCGCCGTGTTCTTGGACAGGGCGTGCGTCTCGCCCGGGAGCACATGGACGCGGACGTGCGGCCGCTCGCCCGGTACGCCGAACGCGTCGCGGTCGCCGTTGAGCACCAGGGTCGCCACGCCCGTCTCCAGCTCCTCCGCGCGCGACTTCTCCGGCTTGCCCGGCGGGTGGAGCGGGAACGCCAGCGCCAGGATGCGGGCGGCGCCCGCCTCCCGGGCCGTGCGGCAGGCGACCCGGGCGCCGCTGGAGCGCCCGCCCACGACGAGGGTGGCGAAGTCCAGGACGCCGCGGAGCTCGGCGATGACGGCGAGCCAGGCCACGTCCAGCTGCGCCGCCGGCGCGGGTGCTCGGCGGCCCGCCACCCGGTACGGCTGCGTCACCAGCGCTACGGCCACGCCCCGCGCCAGGGCCGCGTCGTGCACGGCGACCAGGTCGGGCGCGTCGATGTCGCCACCGGCACCGTGGCCGAGGACGAGCAGCGTGCCACCGTGGTCAGCGGGAACGTCGAGCTGATACCGCGCGACACCGTGCGGCGTCGCCACCTCCCGCCCGGCCGCAGCGACCTCGGCCGGTGAGATCTTCCCCACGGCGGCTTTCGTCGCCGGAGCCTTCGCGGACCCGGCCACCTTCCCCACAGAACCCTTCGCGGGCGCAGCGGCCTTCGCGGACCGGACAGCCTTCGCCGAAGTGGCCTTCGACGGGGCCGCCTTCCCAGCAGCAGCCCTCGTCGCATTGGCCTTCGCGGGCGCAGCGGCCTTCGACGGGACCGCCCTCCCCGCAGCCACCCTCGTCGCCACAGGCTTCGCGGACCCGGCCGCCTTCGCCGAAGTGGCATCCTCCGCGACAGCCCTCGCAGCCGCCTTCGCGGGCGCAGCCGCCTTCGCCGAAGAGGCCTTCGACGGGGCCGCCCTCCCCGCAGCAGACCTCGTCGCCGCAGGCTTCGCGGACCCGGCCGCCCTCGACGCCGAGACCTTCCCCGCAGCGGACTTCGCGGGCGCAGCGGCCTTCGCGGGCGCAGCCTTCCCCGCAGCAGACCTCGTCGCCGCAGGCTTCGCGGACCCTGCCGCCTTCGCCGCAGCGGCCTTCGCCGAAGAGGCCCTCCCTGCGGTAACCGTCGTCGCAGCGGGCTGCGCGGACCCGGCCGCCTTCCCCACGGCAGCCTTCGCCCGCGCAGTCTTCCCGCCAGCGCCCTTGGCCGGCGCGGCCTCCCCCGATGCCGCCATCGCCTTCCCGGGCGCGCCCGTCGCCTTCTCGCCGGCAGCCCTGGCCGACGCCGCCTTCGCGGACGCCGACGTGGTCGACGACCCCGACCGGCCCGCGGCGGGTTGCCCCGCCGCGGACGGTGTTTGCGGTCCTCGGGCCGGCCCCAGCGCCGGCCACGGTGCCGGAGCGGCCGGCCCGGGTGCCGGCGCCGGCGCTATGTCGCGGCCGCGCCCACCGGGTCCGGGCTCTCCTGGCGGTCCTGAGCGCGACCCGCCCGCTGCAGCGGCAGGGTCGGCAGGCACGCCACCGCGCCCAGCCTCGGTTCGGTCGCCCCGGCCGTGGTGGGCATCACCTGGCCAGGCATCTCGCTGCGCCATGCCACGAGCATGGCACGGCGCTCGCGTGGAGTGGTCGCTCCCCACACGCCGTGGCAGTCGCCCACGTCGAGCGCCCACGCGAGGCACGCGCCCTGGACGTCGCACGTGCGGCACAGCGCCACCGCGGCGTCGGCCGGCTCGCTCGGAGCCGGGAAGAACGTCTCTGGGTCCACCGTCTGGCACGCGCCGCGGATACGCCAGGCCCCGTCGCCTTGCTGCTCCTTGACGGCCCGCAGCAGTCGCGGGTCTCGCCGCGCGGCTGCAACTTCATGAGGGCGTGGCATCCTCGCCCGGGTCAATACACCCACCTCCCCCGTGGGTCAAACGAATGCAAAGTGGGTGAACGTCGGGATGCCCCCATCCGACATAGACCCACCGGCGCTGTGTTGTATCGCACAAACGACTGCAAATACAAGAGTTTTCCGGCTGATTCGCGAAACCGGCCGATATTTATCTGGACTTTCAGCCTAAAAAAGGGTCAGATCGATCGGCTTGACGTCACTCGATCGCAGCGGCGGGGCCGGCACTTTCGCGACCAGTTCGGGCCCGTCGTTGCGGACGTCACCGACGCGATGGCCTACAGGGCGTAGTTCCAGACGTGCGACGTGCGACGACGGCGTCGGGGCGAGAAGGCCGGAATCCGGATCGCCGCCGAGCCAGGCGTCCCACCGGTCGACCGGCAATAGTAACGGCATGCGGTCATGGATGAGCGCCAAGTCATCAACGGCCGGAGTAGTGATGATGCTGCAGGTAAGGAGCCGATCCTCGCCCTTGCCCCACACCGTCCACAGCCCGGCGAATACGCACGGCTCGGCATCGCCAAGCGTCATGAAGTACGGCTGCTTCGTCGGTTTCGTCTTCTCCGTGCCCCTTACCCACTCGAACCACCCGTCCGCCGGAACCAGGCAACGGCGCTTCGCGAAGGACTGGGCGAACGCGTTCGACGTCGCGACGGTCTCCACCCGCGCGTTGATCATGCGGGCGCCGACCTTCGGGTCCTTCGCCCACGCCGGGACGAGGCCCCAGCGGGCGGTGGAGAGCACCCGGCCGCCCGCCGATCGTGAGACGCGCACGATCGGCACCGGGTCGGTCGGGGCCACGTTGTAGTCGGGCTCGAGCCCGCCGCCGCTCTCGTCCGCCGCCTCGAACAGGGCGCTCAGGTCGGCGTTGCTGCGCGAGGTCGCGTACCTGCCACACATGTCGCCACGGTACCGACGGGGTATGACAAAAAACCCGGAGAGCGACCCGGCCATCACTACATATCGAAACTGACCGCACACTGTGCGCGTGGAAGCACACTTACCGTGGCCGGCGCCGACCGCCCCCGGCCCCCTCGATGCCTCGGTGCGACTGCCCGGTTCCAAGTCCATGACCGCGCGTGCCCTCGTCCTCGCCGCCAACTCGCTGGGCTCCAGCACGCTGTGCGCGCCGCTGCGGGCCCGCGACACCGAGCTCATGGCCGCCGGGCTGCGCGCGATGGGCTGCCATGTGTCGACCGTCGACGACAACCTGTGGCTGCTGCGGTCCCGCCCGCTGCAGGGCCCGGCGCGGGTCGACGTCGGCCTGGCCGGCAGCGTGATGCGCTTCCTGCCCCCGGTGGCCGGCCTGGCGACCGGGACGGTGTCGTTCGACGGCCACCCGCGGTCCCGGCGCCGCCCGATGGCGCCGCTGATCGGCGCGCTGCGCTCGCTGGGCGCGCGGATCGACACCGAGAACGGGCTCCCGTTCACCGTGCACGGGGCCGGACGGATCACCGGTGGGGAGGTGACCATCGACGCCTCCGCCTCCAGCCAGCTCGTCACCGGGCTGCTGCTGTCCGCCTCCGGGTTCGATCGGGGGGTGGTGGTGCGGCACGTCGGCTCGCCCGTACCACGGCCGCACCTGGACCTGACCGTGCACATGCTGCGCGCCGCGGGCGCCGGCGTGGACGACAGCCGCCCGGACGTGTGGTCGGTGAAGCCCGGCCGGCTCAAGGGACGCGCCTGGAACATCGAGCCCGACCTGTCCAGCGCGGCGCCCTTCCTCGCCGCGGCGCTCGTCACCGGCGGGACGGTGACCGTCCAGGGCTGGCCGCCGGCGACCAGCCAGCCCGCGCGCCGGCTGCTGGACCTGCTGGGGCGCATGGGCGGCCGGCCCGCGATGACCCTGCGGGGGCTGGTGATGCGGGGCACGGGCGCGGTGCACGGGCTGAGCGCCGACCTCGCCGGCATCTCGGAGTTCGCGGCGATCCTCGCGGCGCTGGCAACGGTGGCCGACTCGCCCTCGCACCTGTTCGGGATGGGGCAACTGCGCGGCCACGAGGGCGCCGACGAGCTCGGCCGCCTCGCCGCGGCGCTGGCCGGCCTGGGCGTCGGCGTCACCCTGGAGCCGGACGGCCTGCGCATCCGGCCGCGCCCGCTGCGCGGCGGCACGCTGCGCACCCATGGCGACCACCACCTCGCGCACGCCGGCGCCTTGCTCGGGCTGACGGTCGAGGGAGTCCGTCTGGACGACGTGACATGCACCGCGAAGACGCTGCCCGACTTCCCCCGGCTATGGTCGACCATGGTGCACGGCTATGAAGGAGGGTCGGCTGAGGCGGAAGCGCGAATACGACGAGGATGACGTGCGGGTGCGCCCGAGCCGGTCCTCGCGACCGCGCACGCGCCAGCGCCCGAAGCACAGTGACGCCGTCGAGGGCTTCGTGATCGCCGTCGACCGCGGGCGATACACGTGCCACGTCAATGTTCCCGGCCAGCACACCGGCGTCACGGTCACCGCGATGCGCGCCCGCGAGCTCGGCCGGCACGGCGTGGTGGTGGGCGACCACGTGCAGATCGTCGGCGACGTCAGCGGCCGCCCGGACACCCTGGCCCGGATCGTGCGCATCGACGAGCGCAACTCGGTCCTCATGCGCACCGCCGACGACGAGGAGAGCGGCACCGAGGGCCGGTTCGAGCGGGTCGTGGTGGCCAACGCCGAGCAACTGGTGATCGTCAACGCGCTGCAGGACCCACCGCCGCGGACCGGGTTCATCGACCGGTGCCTGGTGGCGGCGTATGACGCCGAGATCGACCCGCTGCTGTGCCTGACCAAGGGCGACCTCGCCGCGCCGGACGCGGTCCTGGACTACTACGCGGAGCTCGACCTGCCGTATGTGTTGTGCTACCCGGACCGGCCGCTGGACGACCTCGTCGCGGAGCTGCGCGGCCGGGTGTCGGTCATGATCGGCCACTCCGGAGTGGGCAAGTCCACGCTGGTCAACCGCCTCGTGCCGGGCACCGACCGGGCGGTGGGCGCGGTCAGCGCGGTCGGCAAGGGCCGGCACACGTCGACCAGCGCGCTGGCCCTGCGGCTGCCCGGCGACGAGCCGGGCTGGATCATCGACACGCCGGGGATCCGCTCGTTCGGGCTGGCGCACGTGTCGGCCGACAGCGTGTTGCACGGCTTCCCCGACCTCGTGGAGGCCTCGACGCGCTGCGCGCCCAACTGCGACCACACGGGGGCCGGGGGCGACTGCGGGCTGGACAAGCTCGTCGCCGAGGGCGGCGCCGACCCGCGCCGGCTCGCGTCGTTCCGCCGGCTGCTGGCGTCGAAGGAGGGCGCCGCCTCAGACGACGACGGGCCCGCCTGAGCGCCAGTAGACGTTCCGGTCCCGCGACAGCAGGTCGGCGTCGACAAGGTGCCGCCGAAGGGCCGCGTGGTCGTCGTGCCAGGCCCGCAGGATCGCGTCGACCTCGCGCTCGGGGTACCGGACGCCGGGCTCGAACGAGGAGGCGATGTGCTCCAGCACGACGACGCGCTTGCCCCGGGCGGCAGGAATCTGGGTCAGCCGCCCGTCGGTGATGAACGTGCGCAGGACGAGGTCGCGCTGGCGATCCGGGTCCAGCCGCGACGACGGCTCGGCCGGGACGGCGCTCGCGCGCACGGCGTCCTTGAACGCCTCCCGCTCGGCGATCAGGGCCCCGTCGGCGACGGCGAGCAGACCGCCCTGCTGCAGCCGCCGGATGGCCGGCTCGACCAGCCGCGCGGGCAGTCCGGTGGCGACCTCCACGGCGCTGGGCGTCCGCGCGCCGAGCACCACGGCGGCGAAGACGCGGAGCCGGTCGGACTCGGCGAGCAGGCCGCACAGAGCTGTGGGAGTCACAAACGGCGACAGTACTGCCAGAAGTTGGCGATCGTCAGCTAAGTTTCCGCGCATGGTGCGCTACGCGGACGACCTGGCCCTCGCTCATCTTCTCGCCGACACCGCGGACGCGATCGCCGTGCCGCGCTTCCGGGCGCAGGATCTGCACGTCACCGAGAAGCCCGACCTGACGCCGGTCACCGACGCCGACACCGCGGTGGAGAAGGCGCTGCGGGCCACCCTCGGGCGCGCGCGGCCGCGCGACGGCGTGCTGGGCGAGGAGTACGGCGCGACCGAGGCCGCCGCCGGGCCGGGAAGCCGGCAGTGGGTCATCGACCCGATCGACGGGACGAAGAACTTCGTGCGCGGGGTGCCGATCTGGGCCACGCTCATCGCGCTGATGGAGGGCGACCAGCCGGTCGTCGGCCTGGTGTCGGCGCCCGCGCTCGGGCGGCGCTGGTGGGGAGCGCTCGGCCACGGGGCGTATGCCGGACGCCACACGGCCGCCGCGACCCCGATCCGCGTGTCGGGCGTGGAGCGGCTCGCCGACGCGTCGTTCTGCTACTCGTCGCTGGGCGGCTGGGAGGAGGCCGGGCGGCTGGGCGCGATTCTGGACATCAGCCGCCGAACGTGGCGACAGCGGGCGTACGGCGACTTCTACGGGTACATGCTGCTGGCCGAGGGCGCCGTGGACATCATGCTCGAGCCGGAGCTGTCGTTGTGGGACCTGGCGGCGCTGGTGCCGATCGTCACGGAGGCCGGCGGCACGTTCACCGACCTGCAGGGCCAGCCCGGCCCGGGCGGCGGCAGCGCCGTGGCCACAAACGGACACTTGCACGAGGACGTGCTCACCCGTTTGGGCAATACTCGACTGTCCGGATTGTCAGGATAAAGACAAACGCCCGTATGACGAGGGCGACCGCGCGGTTTATTCTGCCCGGGTGGCATCTTGGAGTTGGCTGTTCCTCGGCGCGATGATCGCCGCCTACGGCGTTGCCAACCTGCTGCAATCCATGGCCGCCGCACGCACCGACCTGCACCATGGCTTCCAACCGATGCTGCTGCTGCGCCTGGGCCGCCACAAGTCCTACCTTGTGGGCGTGGCCTGCCAGTGCGCCGGGTTCATGCTCGCCTTCTTCGCCCGGCGTGACCTTCCGCTCTTCCTTGTGCAGTCGGCCATGGCCGCCGGCCTCGGCGTGACGACGATCCTGGGCGTGCTGATCCTCAAGTGGAAGCTGCCACGCACCGAGATCGCGCTCCTGCTGGCCCTGATCGTGGGCATCGCCGCGCTCGTGGTCGCGGCCAAGCCGGCGCCGTCACGCCAGCTCGGCACCGGCGGCGTCGTCGGCCTGACCTGCGTGCTCATCGCGCTGGCGGTGGTCGGCTTCTTCGCGAGCCGCCTACACGGCGCGCCCGGCTCGGTCGTGCTCGGCTCGCTCTCCGGCATCGCATTCGGCGCCGCCGCCGTCGCCTCGCGGCCGCTCGCCTCCGCGGAGTCGATCGGGCAGTTCGTCACGGATCCGCTGTCGTACCTCCTGATCGCCCACTCGCTCGTCGGCCAGCTCCTGCTGGGCCTGGCGATGCAGCGCGGCTCGACGACGGCCGCGGTGGCCGCCATGGACGCCGCCGGGGCCGTGCCGGCCGCGGTGGTGGGCCTGCTGTTCCTCGGCGACGGCGTGTGGCCGCACCGCGAGTGGCTGGTGGCGGTCGGGTTCGTGATCACGCTGGCCGGCGTGATCGGGCTGAGCTTCTACGCCGAGCCGCAACACCATCACAAGGTCGGGCCGGAGGCCGAGCGGCTGCCGCAGGGCCTGGCGTTCAGCGGTCCCCCCACCACACCGAGCGCCGGCCGCTAGACCGCCGAGCGGGCCGCCCCGTTAAGCCGCCGGGCCGAGTCCGGGCCTGAGCCCCGGCAGGTGCCCGATTTTTCGCGATATTTCATTATTTACTCGGGTCCGTGCAACTCGCGCGCCGTTCTTCCCACGAGACACCGGTCGGCGCTGACGCGCCTTCCTGCCAGGTCCGCGGCGCCAAGTACACATCCGTCCGGCAACTCGGAGGACCCCAGCCCGCACCCGGGTTCTCGTTCAAAATCCCGCCGCCCGACCGATCAGGCAGGTCGCTAAGCCGATCGTGAGCTGGGAGGGAGGCGGACGGAGTTGCTGAAGAGCAAGCTCAGCGCCTGGTTCGCGATCTGGATGGCGCTGCTGACCGTGGCGTTCTACCGCTGGCCCGGCCTACACATGCTGTGGTGGGGCGCGATCGGCCTGTCCAGCACCATCGGCGTGGTCGCCGGCGTGCTCGTGCACCGGCCCAACCGCCGCTGGCCGTGGCTGCTGCTCGCCACCGGGCTGGCCTGCTTCGGCCTCGGGGACTTCACCTACAACGTCCTCACCGACGTGCTCGGGCTCGAAAACCCCTTCCCGTCGGTCCCGGACGGGCTGTACCTGGCCATGTACCCGCTGGTCGCGGCCGGCCTGCTCGGCTTCATCCGCTCGCGAACCGGGCGCGACAACCGCGACAGCCTGATCGACGCCGCCACGCTCACCATAGGCCTCGCGCTGCTCTCCTGGATCTTCCTGATCAACCCGCACATGCGCGACAACGATCTGACGGTCGTGCAGAAGCTGGTGTCCATCGCGTACCCGCTCGGCGACGTGCTCACCCTGGCCGTCTTCGCCCGCCTGCTGACCGGCGGCGTGCGGCCCAACGGCTCGATCCACCTCCTCGGGCTCGGCACCGCCGGCCTGCTGATCGCCGACGTGGTGTACGGCCTGATCCAGCTCAACGGCTCCTGGCACGTCGGCGGCCCGACGGACCTCGGCTGGGTCGTCTGCTACGCGGCCTGGGCCGCCGCCGCGCTGCACCCGTCCATGGTCGAGATGACCGAGCCGACCCGCGCGGCCACCGCCGACCTCGGCGTGCGCCGCATCGCGCTGCTCGGCGCCGCGTCGCTGATCGCCCCCGGCGTGCTGCTGGTCGAGGCGAGCCTCGGCACCGTGCGCGACGCCGCCGTCATCGCCACCTGCTCCGGCGTGATGTTCGTGCTGGTCCTCTGCCGCCTGGCCGGCGTCATGGGCAACCACCGCCAGTCGCTGGCCCGCGAGCGGGAGCTGCGCGAGGCGACCACCACCCTGCTGTCGGCGGCCGACGCCGGCGAGGCGACGTCCGCGGTACGCACGGCGCTCGATCGGCTCCTGCCGCAGGGCACGCCGCACGTCATCGCGCTGATCCGGGTCGGCGCCGACGAGGAACCGCCGGAGCCGGGCCTGGTGCGGGTCTCGGGGCTCGCCCCGGACGTGCGCGCCGAGCTGGGCGAGTTCAGCTCGACGCTGCGCCACCCGCTCGGCGTCACCAGCGACATGCTGTACGTCGCCGGCCCCACCGAGGCCCTGCAGGCGCTGCAGCCGACGTTCGAGGTGCTGGCCTCCCAGGCCGCGATGGCGCTCGAGCGGATCACGCTGACCGCCGAGGTGAACCGGCGCGACAGCGAGGCGTACTTCCGCACCCTGGTCCACAACACGTCCGACGTGATCCTCATCGTCGACGACCACGACGTCATCCAGTACGCCAGCCCGTCGGCCGGCACCGTCTTCGGCGACGAGCGCATCGCCGGCGTCGAGCTGTGGGACTTCATCCCCCACGACGAGCGCGCCCGCCTGGCCGAGCTGCTCGCGCAGGTGCGCGCCGGCCGGCACGGTCACGACGTGGTCGACACCCGCGCCGAGCGCGTGGACGGCACCGCCCTCGTGGTCGAGGTCGACTGCCGGGACCTGCGCGAGGACACCACCGTCGGCGGCCTGGTGCTGACGGTGCGCGACGTGACCGAGCGGCGCCGGATGGAGGAGCAGCTCATCCAGCAGGCGTTCCACGACTCGCTCACCGGCCTGGCCAACCGCGTGCTGTTCCAGGACCGGGTCGAGCAGGCCGTGTTCCGCGTCGAGCGCGACGGCGGCCTCGTCGGCGTGCTCTTCATCGACCTGGACGACTTCAAGGTGGTCAACGACACGCTCGGCCACGCCGTCGGCGACGAGCTGCTGCAGGCGGTCGCCCGGCGCATCGGCGGGGAGCTGCGCCCGAGCGACACCGTCGCCCGCCTCGGCGGCGACGAGTTCGCCGCGCTCATCGAGGCGGACTCGATGGCCGACCTCGAGCTCGCCGCGGAGCGGATCGTCATCGCGCTCGCCGAGCCCTTCGCCGTGGCGGGCGAGACGGTCAACGGCATCAGCAGCGTCGGGCTGTCCACGACCGTCGACGCGGGCTCGGCCGAGGAGCTCATGCGCCAGGCCGATCTCGCGCTGTACGTCGCCAAGGGTGCCGGCAAGGGGCAGTGGCGGCGGTACCAGTCGGACCTGCACACGGCCGTGCTGGAGCGGCTGGAGCTGCGCGCCGCGCTGGACCAGGCGGTCAAGGAGCGCCAGTTCGTCCTGCAGTACCAGCCGATCGTCGACCTCGAGACCGGCGTACCGCAGGGCTTCGAGGCGCTCGTGCGCTGGAACCACCCGACCCGCGGCATGATCGCGCCCGGCCACTTCATCGAGGTGGCCGAGGAGAGCGGGCTCATCGTGCCGATGGGGCGCATGGTGCTGCAGCAGGCGCTGACCACCGCCGGCCGCTGGCAGCGCTCGAACGCGCCCGGGGCGGTGCGGTACATGAGCGTCAACGTCTCGGCCCGGCAGTTCCGCGCCCCCGGCTTCGTCGAGGAGGTGCGGCAGATGCTGCACTCCTCCGGTGTCGCGCCCGGCACGCTGCTGCTGGAGATCACCGAGAGCCTGCTGCTGCGCGACGACGACCAGGTCCGCGCCGACCTCGACGCCCTGCGCGCGATGGGGATCCGGCTCGCGATCGACGACTTCGGCACCGGCTACTCGTCGCTGTCGTACCTGCAGCACATGCCGATCGACGTGCTGAAGATCGACAAGTCGTTCATCGACGACATGCTCTCCTCGGCGCAGCAGCGCGCGGTCGTCACGGCGATCGTGCAGCTGGCCCAGACCTTCAGCCTCTCGGTCGTGGCCGAGGGCGTGGAGGACCAGGGGCAGCGCGAGACCCTGCACCAGATCGGCTGCCCGTACGGGCAGGGCTACCTGTTCGCCCGCCCGCTGCCCGAGCCCGACGCGTTCGCGCTCATCCAGAAGACCGCACCGTTCGCCGCGATGGCGTAGCCCGCCCGGCGAGCCGCAGGAAACCCTCACCAAGGAAGGTAGTCACCGCATGACCGTCCACCCGTTGCACAGCACCAATGGCACCTACGTCCGTCGCGACGGGCGCTGGGGCGACCTCGAGCGGCTGCGCACGACGAGCCCGATGTACGACGCCACCATCGAGGAGATCGACGGCCGACGCATCCGGGTGGGCAGCCACTGGCTGACCGACTGGGCCTCCTGCAACTACCTCGGCTTCGACCTCGAGCCGGAGATCATGGACTCGGTCGACCCGTACGTACGCACCTGGGGCACCCACCCCAGCTGGTCGCGCCTGCTGGGCAACCCCAAGCCGTACATCGAGATCGAGGAGCGCCTCACCGAGCTGCTCGGCGCGCCGGACACCCTCCTGCTGCCGACCATCACGCACATCCACATGTCGGTGATCCCGGTCCTCGCCGCCGACGGCATGATCTTCCTCGACTCGCAGTCGCACAAGACCATCTACGACGGCTGCATGTACGCCAAGGGGCTCGGCGCCACCGTCCAGCGCTTCCGCGCGAACGACCCCGAGCACCTGGCCGAGCTGCTCGCCGCCGCGCCGGCCGGCGTGGCCAAGCTCGTCGCGATGGACGGCGTGAACAGCATGACCGGCCTCGCGCCCGACCTGGCCCGCTTCGCGGCGGTCTGCCGGCAGTACGACGCGCTGCTCTACGTCGACGACGCGCACGGCTTCGGCGTCATCGGCGAGCGCCGGGCGGACGAGACCTCGCCGTACGGCTCGCGCGGCAACGCGGTCGTGCGGCACGCCGGCGAGACCTACGACAACGTCGTGCTCGTGGGCGGCTTCTCCAAGGCGTACTCCTCGCTGATGGCGTTCCTGGCCCTGCCGACCTGGCTGAAGAACCACCTCAAGGTCGCCGCCCCGCCGTACCTGTACTCGGGCCCGTCCCCGACGGCCTCGCTCGCCACGGTCATGGCCGGCCTCGACCTCAACGAGAAGCGCGGCGAGGAGATCCGCGCCGACCTGTACCGCAAGACGGTGCGGGTGCTCGACCACGTGCGCTCGCTCGGCCTGCACACGCCGAACACGGGCACCACGCCGATCATCGAGCTGCCGCTGGCCGCCGGGCAGGACATCGCCGAGGTCGGGCAGTTCCTGTGGGACCGGGAGGTCTACGTCACGCTGGCCGCCTACCCGCTCGTGCCCCGCGACCAGGTCGGCTTCCGCATCCAGGTGACCGCGGCCAACACCGACGAGGAGATCGACCGGCTCAACGCCGTGCTGTCCGAGCTGGCCGGCGCCGACCGCCTCCGGGACGCGGCTTGAGGCACGTCTTCGAGGCCAGGCATCGCGCCCGGCGGCGGCTTCCGGGGCTGCTCGTCCCCCTCCGCGGCCGGGAGTTCCGCCTGCTGTGGATGGGGATGAGCACCTCGCTGATCGGCGACGGGATCCTGCTCGTCGCCCTGGCCTGGCAGGTGTACGCGCTTTCCGGCGCCCCGGCGGCGATGTCGGTCGTCGGGTTCGCCCTGTCGCTGCCCCAGGTCGCCACCCTCCTCTTCGGCGGCGTGATCAGCGACCGGTTCGACCGGCGCAAGATCATGCTCGGCACCGACCTGGTGCGAGGCACGGTCCTCGTCGCGCTGGCGGTGCTCAGCCTCTCCGGCCTGGTCCAGGTCTGGCACATCGTGGCGCTGGTCGCGGTCTACGGGGCGGCGTCGGGCTTCTTCGGCCCGGCGTTCGACTCGCTCGTCCCGACGCTGGTCGACCGCGACGACCTGGTCCAGGCCAACGCGCTGGACCAGTTCGTGCGCCCCACGGCCCTGCAGATGGCCGGCCCGTCGCTGGGCGGCGTGCTCATCGCGACCGGCGGCAGCGGCCTGGCCTTCGCGGTCGACGCGGCCACGTTCGCGATCTCCGCGACCTGCCTGCTGCTGATGAACCCCCGGCGGGCTCCGGAGGCCTCGGATGCCGCGGATAGCCCCGAGGGTTCGGTTTGGGAGGAGTTCAAGGCGGGCATGAGGTACGTCCGGGGCAACGTGTGGCTCTGGGGCACCTTCGTCGCGGCGAGCTTCGCGTACCTGCTGTTCATCGGCCCGACCGAGGTGCTCCTGCCGTTCGTGGTCAAGAACGAGCTGCACGGCACCGCCGGGGATCTGGGCCTGGTGCTGGCCAGCGGTGGCGTCGGCGCCGTCGCCGCCGCGCTGATCGTGGGCCAACGCGGGGTACCGAGGGAGTACATGCGCTTCATCTACGTCACCTGGACGCTCGCCACGCTCGCGGTCGCGGGCTACGGCCTGGCCTCCTCCTCGTGGCACCTGGCGATCGCCTGTGCGCTGGTCAACGGCCTGGAGGCGGCCGGAACGATCGCCTGGGCGACCGCCAAGCAGCGGCTCGTACCGCAGGAGCTGATGGGCCGCGTCTCGTCGGTCGACTGGTTCATCTCGATCGCGCTCGTGCCGCTGAGCTACGCGATGGCCGCCCCGGTCGCGCACGCGATCGGCGTGCGGAACACCCTGCTCGGCGCCGGCGTTCTCGGTGCGGCCGTGACGTTCGCGTTCCTGTACCTGCCGGGCATGCGCTCGCCGAGGCGACTGGTGACGGTGACGACGTGAGTGACATCGTGGAGCTGGTGGACCGGCTGGGGCGCGCGTTCCTGGCCCGCGACCTGCAGGAGACGCTCGCCTGCTTCGTGCCCGACGACGACATAACCTACGTCGGCTCCGAGGCCGGCGAGTCGGCGACGGGCCGCGAGGCCGTGCGGGAGCTCCTGTCGGGGCTGTTCGCGCGGCCCTCGGCGTACGGCTGGCAGGCCACCTCGGCGACGGTCCACACCCTGCCGGGAGCCGCGTTCGTGATCGCGGAGGCGGACGGCGCGGAGCACACCGCGGACGGGGCGGTCGAGCCGTTCCCGTACCGCATCACCGGCCTGCTCTCGCGCCGCTCGTCCGGCGCTTGGCTCTGGCGCGCCGTTCAGGGCTCCGAGCCGGCGTCGTGAAAGGTCAGTGCGCCAGGTCCGCGCAGGACGACTCGTGCGGCAGCAGCGGGCGGAACTGGACCGACCAGCGCGCGCCGCCCGCGACCCACGGGGTGCGCGCGTTCGCGCCCTTCGCCGCGGCCAGGACCGGGCCCGCATCCGTGGTCAGGCAGTTGACGCCCGGGCGGTTCGCGACCACGTCGCCCGGCAGCGGTGCCGGGCCGGGCCAGTCGATCGGCGGCGGGTCGGAGGGCAGGCCGTCCGCGACCGGGGTCCACTCGCGCGCGACGGCGGCGATGCGCGCCGGCTCGTACGTTGCCGGCTCGTCCACCCCGCCCCGGCCCAGCGTCTTCGGCAGGTCACCCAGGGCGACGACCAGGTCCTGCATCCGCTTTCGCGCCGAGCGCTGCGCCGCCGTGAGGTCGTCGTCCGAGCCGATGCCGAGCGCGGGCACGCCGGTGGTCGCCAGGCCGGCGGTGGTGCGCACGGTGATGTAGGTGGTCGGGGCGTCCGCCACGTTCGGCATGCCCATGTCCTGGCCGTTGCCGACGCCGGCCTCCAGGGCACGGCGGGTCAGGTCCCGGACGTTCGCCGCGCTGATGTGGCGTACCTGCAGATTGGGCAGGGCCGGGCCGGGGTAGATCTCCGGGATCGGGCCGGTGACGACAACCCGGCCGTCGCCGTAGATGCTCACCTCCGGCACCTCCGTCACGCTGGCCTCGACGCGCACGAAACCGCGCGCGGTGCGCACCTGCAGTACGAGATCGGCGGGATCGTAGGACACGGATGGCGGGCCGGCAACCGGCGGCGAGGCGCACGCGGCCGCGCCCGCGAGCATGGCGGCGGCCAGGATCAGGCGCGAGAGCTTCATGCCCGGTCCGACGCTGCGGCCGACCGGACGGTTCCGTAGCGCGTCCGCGCTGTACGTCAACGGCGGCGCCCGCTGACGTACAGCCGGAACTGACCGCTACTTCAGGACCACGTCGACCTCGGCGACGTCACCCTCCTGGCGCTCCTTGTGATCGCCGAGGTCGACCAGGCGCAGCTTGTAGGTGCCCGGCGCGTCGGCCTTCACCTGGAACGCCAGGTCGGTGCCGACGGCGACCTGCCCGCCGGACAGCGCCTCGTTCGGCCCGGTGGTCGGGCCCAGCTCGCTGCCGTCGACGGCGAGGAGCCGGAAGCTCTCCTTGCCGACGTACTTACTGCTCTTGCCGGTGTACTGGATGTCGACCTTGCACATGATCACGCGGTAGCCCTTCTTCGCCTGGCTGTTGTAGTCGAAGAAGCCGCCGCGCAGGTCGCACGTGGTGAAGGTGGCCGTGGTGTCGCGGACGGTGGCCTTCTTGTCCTTGATGAGGTTCACGGGCGCGTAGGCGACCACGTCGCCGCCGCCGAGCGGGATCTTCGGCTGCTCCCGGTCGCCGGCGCCGAAGATGAACTCGCCGGTGGCGATGTCCACCTTGAGTGGGTCGTACACCGAGAAGTCCAGGTTGTAGTTGCTCTTCTGGCCGGACGCGACCGTCGAGTTCTCACGGAACGAGCCGTTGTACTGCTGACCGCCGACCGAGAAGATCGCGGGAATGTACGGCGTGTCGTTGCGGGTGCCGAGGTTCTCGACCACCACCTCGGCGCTGAGCTTCTTCGAGGTGACCGTCGGGTCGTAGGTCAGCTTGCCCACGGTGATCTTGAACGGGCCGTACCAGACCGACTTGTCGACCTGCACCGTCTGATGGTCCACGCCAGACTTGGCGTTCTTCGTGTCGGCCGGCAGCGCGCCCGAGCCGGCGCCGCCGCCGGACCCGGTGGTGCGCCCGCCGCGGGGGCCGCTGTTGGTGCGCGGGTCGCTCGGCTTGCTGTCGCTGACCGCCTTCCAGGCGGCGACGCCGCCGACGCCGAGCAGCAGGACGAGCACCGCCACGACGCCGACGAGCGCTGCGAGCTTTCCGCCGGAGCCGCCCGGGCGCGGCGGCGGTACCGGCGGCCTGTAGGGCAGCGGGGCCTGCGGCGTGATCGGCGACGGCGGTGCGGCACCGAACGCGGCCGTGGCGTCCGGCGGGCCGGAGCTCGGCGGCGCGCTGTTCGGGGCGTTGCCGCCGAACGCCATCGGCGACTGCAGGGTGGGCGTGGGCGGCGACTGCGGGGTGGCCGCGGAGTGGAACGCGGTCGGCGAGACGGGGCCGGGCACGGGCGCCGAGATGGGCGCGGTCGGTGGCATGCCCGCGCCGGTGACCGGCATGCCCGAGACCGGCGCCCCGGTCGGCACCGAGATGGGCGCGTTCGGCGGCGCGCCGCCCATGATGGGCGGGGCCGGGATGCCACCGGGTCCGACGTTTATCGGCGGGCGCGGCCCGGCCGGCGGCCGCGTGGACGGGAACGGCGCCGGGCGGGACGGCATCGCGGCCAGCACGCTGCCGAGCGCGACGACGAGCTCCGGCTGCTCGATGAGCGTCGGCGCGATCCCGAGGCGCTGGTGCAGCAGGGTGCTCACCAGCGGGATGCGGCTGGAGCCGCCGACCAGGAACAGCCCGCCGATCTGGTCGACCCGAACGCCCGCGCGCTGCAGCGTGGTCGTGGTCAGGTCGACGGTGCGCTCCAGGTAGGAGCGGGACAGCTGCTCGAACTCCGAGCGGGTGACGTGCACGTCGGTCTCGAACAGCGGAAGGTGCACACTCGCGGTGGAGCTGCGCGAGAGCTGCTCTTTCGCGGAGCGCACGTCCTCGCGCAGCAGGTTGTTGCGGCGGCGGCCGGCGTCGTCGGCGGGCTCGACGAGCTGCCGCCAGCGCTCCGGGTCGCTTGTCGTCATCGATCGCCCGAGGTGGTCGATGATCGCCGCGTCGAGGTCGACGCCGCCGACGTCGGGCAGGCCGTCGCTGGCCAGCACGTCCCAGCCGCCGTCGGGGCGGCGGCGCAGGATCGTCGTGTCGAACGTGCCCCCGCCGAAGTCGTACACCACCAGGACGCCGCCGGGGACGATGTTGCGCCCGAGGATCGTGGTGAAGTACGCGGCCGCCGCGATCGGCTCGGGCACCAGGATCGGCGCCGGCATGCCGGCCCGGGCCGCCGCGTCGGCCAGCACCGAGCGGCGTTGGGTCGCCCAGTTCGCCGGGTATGTCAGCACGGTGCGCACCGGCATGATCCCCAGCACCCGGGACGCCTCGTCGGCGGTGCGCCGCAGCAGGGCCGCGAGCAGGTCGGACACGGCGTACTCGCGCTGGCCCAGCAGCACCGTGCCGTCGTCGACGCGGCGCTTCGGATTGGGTTCATATCGGGACGGATCGAGCCGCGCACTGCGCTCGGCATCCCTGCCGACGAGCAGGTGCCCGTCGACCTCGGCGTAGACCGACGACGGCAGCAGGAAGCTGGCGTCGAACAGCAGCGGCTGGCTGCGACCGTCGGCGGCGGTCAGCGCGGCGACCGTGTGGGTGGTACCAAGGTCGACGCCCAGCTGCGACTCGATATGCCTCGTCACGCCGACACGGTAGCGCCTCCGATCAACGGCGGCCGTTGCCGGCTGCCCTAACCTCCTCCTCGGTGCGCACCAGCGGGGTGTCCACGAGGTGCTCGGCGAGGAACCACGCCTCCAGTTCGCCGGTGCGGATCACCTCGGAGACCAGCAGGTCGTTGGTGCCGTCGTCGCCGAGGTCCTGCACCTTGGCGGCGGCGTCGTGGCATTCCTGCAGGATCAACTCGTGGGCCTCCAGCAGGCGGGAGAGCATGGCCGGCACCTCCTCGGCCCCGTCCGGCGGCCGCGGCACGCGGGTCAGCTCGGCGACGTGGCGCGGGTCCCCCACCGCGATGCCGCCCAGCGTCTGCACCCGCTCGGCCACCGCGTCGACGATCTCCAGCTGCTCCCCCGCGTGCTTGTCGAGCAGCAGGTGCAGCTGGTAGAAGGTCGGGCCGCGCATCAGCCAGTGGTGCTTCTTGTACAGCGCGTAGAGGATCTGGGTGTCGGCGAGCACCTGGTTGAGCCGCTCGCAGGAGTACATGCGGGCGTCCGCCGACAGCGCGACGGGAAACTGCCGGATCGCGCCGAAGTGCTGGATCTCCCGGCCCTGCTGATGCAGCCAAGGCTGGCTGCCCTTCTTCTTCGCTGGCATGCGCGGCCATTGCCCGCCGAGCGCCGCTCGACCCTCACCCGGCGCGGTGACTACCGCCCGTCCCGGTCCAGGTCTGCCAGGTCGGCGTGCTCGGCCTGCCAGGCGCTGTACCACTCCTCGAACCACGGCCGCCCGGCGGCCAGCGGCACGATGGTGGCGACGGTCTCGCGGTAGTACGACGCGCGCTTGGCCGGGCGCGGGTGGGTGCGCAGCCGCTGGACGTTGCTGACCCGGTCGGCGAGCTTCACGGCGATCGCGGCGTCCGGCGCGTCGCGCAGGCTCGCGAGGTAGGCGTCCCGGTCGCCGGACTTGGTGACCCAGCCGACCAGCTCCGCGACCCGGTCGCCGAAGCGCTCCCGCACCTCGCCGACGGTGGCCGGGGTGTCCTCGACCACATCGTGCAGCACCGCGGCGCGCAGCGTGTCGGGGTCACGCTCACCGGTCGCGTCGACGAGCACCTCCAGCGCCTCGAGCAGGTGCTCGAGGTATGGCTCCCCGGCCGGGCGCCGCTGGTCGCCGTGGCGCTCGGCGGCGAACGCGACGGCGTCGTCGAGCGCGGCGAGCGTGCCGGTGCCGAGCCGGTCGGCGAACCGCTCGCGCAGCGCCGCCCAGCCCACCGAACCATCAAACGTGCGCGTCACCGGCGGATCCTCCCTGCGGGTCGAAGTGCGTTGCGCCGAGCGTCTCACGAGGAGCCCGGCCGGGCACTCTTTCCTATTGAACCGGTCGGGAATATCTACTAGCGTTCGCGGCGTGCTGCCATCGAAGCTCATATCTCGCCGTACCGTACTCGCCGCCGCCGGCGCGGGCACCATCGCGGCCCTCGCCGCCCCGTCCGGCATCGCCGGCGCCACCGCGCCCCGCGTGGATCCGGTCCTCGAGTGGTACGACCTCACGGCGTCGACCATCGGCGTCATCACCGGTCCGCAGCAGGTCACCAGCAGCCGGGCCTGGGCGGTGGCCTGGATCGCCGCGTGGCGGGCGGTCGCCGCGACCCGCTCGGAGCTGGCCCTCGCCGGCGCCGTGCACGAGGCGCTGGTGACCCTGTACCCGGCCGCCGCGCCGACCCTGGACGCCGCGCTCGCCGCGGCCGTCGCGCGCACCGGCGGCCGCCACGCCGGCCGGGCGGTCACCACCGGCGCCGAGGCCGCCCGGGCAGTGCTGGCCGAGCGGGCCGGCGACGGGCTCGACCTCGCCTCGGTGAACCGGCCGTTC